>NZ_JCANTN010000001.1:0-151361 GCF_059568515.1 Soehngenia saccharolytica DSM 12858
AAAAGGTTGCATTAGGTGCTGTAATGAGAAAATTAGTAAATATTATATTCGCCGTCATGAGAGACAAAAAGCCTTTTGAGCTAAGAACCCCAGAAGAGCATGAGGAACTACTTCTTACTAGGTCTTCAGTAGCCTAATGATCTGTATTTAATGTTTAGTTTTCAAAGAACAATTTTAAATAACAGCTTCGTTTTTTAAACCAATAATCATTGGTTTATTAGGTGTGCATTTTTTTATTATTAATTTTTCAAAAAATATTTAATATTATTTTGCTAAAATCTATTGACTTTAATTAGCTGGTCTTTTTTTAGTTTTATTCTACACCAATCCAGGAAAACCTAACTGTCTTAGCGCTTCATACAAAATTATATTTACTGAATTAGATAAATTTAGTGACCTTTTTAAGTCGCCCCTCATGGGTATTCTTATTGCTTTATCTATATTTTTATATATTAAATCCTCTGGCAACCCCTTTGTCTCTTTTCCAAAGACAAAGAAAGATTCATCTTCATATTTAAAATCTGTATAGATTTTTTTTGCTTTAGTTGTAGAATAATAAAAAGGATAGTCGCTGTATTTTGCAATGCATTCTTGAAAGCTATCATAGTAATATATTTCAAGCAAATCCCAATAATCAAGCCCCGCTCTTTTTAAATGCTTATCGTCAACAGAAAATCCAAGAGGTTTCACAAGATGAAGCCTTGTTTTAGTTATAGCACAAGTCCTAGATATATTGCCAGTATTCTGAGGTATTTCTGGCTCAACTAACACTATATTTAACGCCATTTTATCACCTATTCTAATATAAATTTTCTAAATGCATATGCTACTCCATCTTCATTATTTGTTTTTGTCACAAAGTCAGCAATTTCTTTTATCGTTCTTTCTGCATTGCCCATAGCAACTGAAATACCAGCTTTTTCTAGCATAGAAATGTCGTTGTCATTATCTCCTATTGACATGATCTCTGATTTATCAATGCCGAGTAAATTGGAAACATATTGCAATGCCTCGCCTTTTGTAACATTTTTTCTAGTTAGTTCAATATTATTTATTCCACTTTTAGATAAATTAACTCCTCCAATTTTCCCTAATCTTTCTCTTACTTTATTTAATTTATCTAAATCATCATCAATGAATAAAAATTTATATATATTTATATCTTTTTGATTTAATATTTCATCTACATCATCGAAGAGTACAAAATTGATGTTTTGCCCCTTTAATCTTTCTTTAGATGAATTGTAATATTTGTCAATTTCTTTTATATATTTATTTGAGAAATAAGTATTTTCATTGTAAAAATGAAAATAAATATTCTCTTCTTTCGCAACCTCCACAACTGTCTTAATTGTTTGTTTATCTATAGGAGAATTATATATAATCTTTAAATCTCTATCTGTTATAATTGAACCATTTGAAGCTATGGTGTAACTCTTTAACCCTAATTTTTCCCCAAAATATAGAGCTGACTTTAAAACTCTTCCTGTTGAAATAACAATCTCTACATTTTTCTTTTGAGCGGCTTTTAATGTCTCTATTGTTGTACTGCTTACCTCTCCATGATCATTTAACAATGTGCCATCCATATCAATGGCAACTAATTTTATACTCATAATCATCCTCCGAATATTTAATATAACACAATTATTAGAAATATTAAATATAAATTTATTACATCAATAGAGGAAGCCAAAAGGCCTCCCCTTTATTTTACTAGTTCTAATGCTTTTTCAACTATATTTTCTATATTGAGCCCAAACTTATCAAACAACTTATCTGCAGGCGCAGAAGCTCCAAAGCTGTCTATAGAGATAACTCTGCCATCTAGCCCAACGTATTTATACCAGCTTAATGATGAACCAGCTTCTACAGCAATTCTTGCTCTTACATTAGAAGGAAGAACTTTTTCTTTGTAGTCATCTTCTTGCATTTCAAAGAGTTCAAATGAAGGCATACTTACTACCCTAGTTCCAATTCCCTTTTCCTCTAATAATTCGCTTGCTTTGTAAATTAAATTCACTTCAGAACCTGATGCCATTAATATTAATTTGAGTTTTTTTGTTTCTTTTCTTAGGATGTATCCTCCCTTTAATGCATCTTTACCAGTTCCATTTAGCAAAGGAAGAGTTTGTCTGGAAAGAACTAATCCTACAGGTGTTTCTGTTGATTTTATTGCAGTATACCATCCCGCAGCTGTTTCTCTTGCATCGCATGGTCTAAAAGCAATAAAATTAGGTTGTGCTCTGAATACAGTTAATTGTTCAATAGGTTGATGAGTTGGCCCGTCTTCTCCTACTCCAATGCTGTCATGAGTCAATACATAAGTGACTGGTTGTTTCATCATAGATGATAGCCTCATTGCTGGTTTCATATAATCAGAGAAAACAAAGAATGTAGCACCAAATGGCCTAACTCCTCCATGTAATGAAAGCCCGTTTAATATAGCTCCCATTGCATGTTCTCTTACTCCAAAATGAATATTGGAGCCCGTATAATCTTCGTGAGAGAAATCTTTTCTATTTTTCATATATGTCTTTGTAGAAGGAGCTAAGTCTGCAGAGCCACCTATAAAATTAGGAATTACATCTGCTAATCTATTAATCAATATTCCCGATGCCTCTCTTGTTGATAGATCCTTTTCAAAACTCCAGAAATCATCTGAATCCAAATAATCAATAGGAATATCTTTGTTAAACCAAGCTTTTAACTCTTTAGCCAGTTCTGGATAATCATCCATATATTTTTTATACATTTCATTCCATTCTTTTTCTTTGTTTGCTAAGTTGTCGCACACTTCTTTCAAATGATTTTTTACTTCTTCTGGCACTTCAAATGGTTGATAATTCCAATTTAAGTTTTTCTTAAGCACTTCAATGTTATGTTCTCCTAATGGCTCGCCATGTGCAGATGCACTGTCTTCTTTTTCTGTGCCATAACCTATATGTGTCCTTATCTCAATTAATGTAGGTTGACTTAAATTTTTCTTTGCTTGTAATATAGCTTTTTCTATAGCTGCTATATCATTTCCGTCTTCAACATAAAGTGTTTCCCATCCTAATGCCTCATATCTCTTTCTTACATTTTCTGTAAATGCTATCTTAGTGCTACCTTCTATTGAGATGGAATTCGAATCATAAAGTACAATGAGCTTTCCTAATTTCAATGTCCCTGCTAAAGAAGACGCTTCGTTGCTTACACCTTCCATCAAGTCTCCATCTCCAGCTATCACATATGTGTAGTGATCAATCACATTGTATTTATCTCTATTAAATATTTTAGATAAATGAGCCTCAGCCATTGCCATTCCTACGGCCATTGATATGCCTTGTCCTAATGGTCCAGTTGTTGCCTCTACACCTTTTGTATGTCCGTATTCAGGATGCCCAGGTGTTAGACTATCAAGTTGTCTAAAGTTTTTTAAATCATCAATAGTCAACCCATAATCAAATAAATGGAGCAATGAGTATAGTAGCATAGACCCATGACCTGCTGATAAAACAAATCTATCTCTATTTATCCAATATGGATTTTTACCATTGTGATTCATAACTTTTGCCCATAAAGTATATGCCATAGGTGCTGCGCCTAACGGCATCCCAGGGTGTCCTGATTTTGCTTTTTCTACAGCTTCTACAGCTAGCATTCTAACTGTGTTTACGCATAGTTGATCAATATTCATAAAATCTCCTCCTAATTTAACTCATTTATAGCATTTTTATCAAATATTACCTCTATTAAAAACATAGGTAAATATATTTGTCTCTTTATTCTAGAAGGGTTTTTAATCAGTCTATAAAACCATTCTAAGTTCAATTTGATGAATACATCAGGTGCTCTATTAACTCTTCCTGATAGCACATCAATAACCCCTCCGTTGCCTATCATAACTGTTGCATCAATCTTATCCTTATTTTTATCTATCCATATTTCTTGTTTGGGAAATCCAAATCCAACAAATACAATATCAGGCTTAGATCTATTTATGTCCTCTATCACTTCTTTTTCCTCTAAAGAATTGTCATTTCCTGTATGTGAACCACTAAAGTATCCATGATGATATCCGCATAATCTAATATTGGGATATTTCTTTAATATATTCTCAAAAGCATCTTTGCTTACTCCGTCTTTTCCACCGAGTAAGTATAGGCCAAGCCCATGTTCATTGGCTATTTCCAGCAGCTTTATAGAGGTATCATATCCAGTGACTCTTTCTTTTAAATCAATTCCTTTTATCTTAGCTCCATAGATTAATCCTATTCCATCTGGAATAACATGATCAGCTGAGTTTATGAGTCTGACTAAATTTTCATTTTTCTTAGCCATCATCACAATTTCAGTATTAGGCGTAAATACAATTGTTTTTTTCTTGTTCAATAATGCATTTTCTAAATCCTTGCTAATATCCTCTAGAGTTGTATCTTCAACATGTATTCCAAAGAAATTTACTCTATCCATCAATTCACCTTCCCAACAAGCTATAGACCAATTCGACATTTTCTTTAGACATTTTTATTAGGTTTTCTCTTTTTTGTGACATTTTGTTTACAATCGCAGGTTTATCAGTATATATTTTCTCGATATACTCAATTAAATATTCTGATTTTATATCCCGTACAGTCACATAATAATCATATTCTAGTTCTTTCAAGAATCCTTCTACTTTTGGATCATATACAATTCCAATCATAGGTGTCACTTGAGAAGCCGCATATATTAAAGTGTGCAATCTCATTGATATAATCAAGTCCATTTTTTTAATTATACCCAATAAATTTTCTACAGGATATTCATTTTTAAGAATAAAGCATCCTTCAAAATTTGTCAATTCTAATAAGCGTTTACTTATATCAAAGTCTTCTTTGTAATGCATGGGTATTAATATGACATTTACTTTTTTCTTGCTTATCAAATAATCTATAGTTTTCTTTAATTCTATCAGTACTTTTTCATCATCTTTCCATCTTCTGATTGATATGCCTACAATTGGCTTATCTAAAGGTATTCCTTCATTTCTTAAAATCTCCATCACTTTATTTTCTTCAGATGGTTTCAGTGTGAACACAGGATCTGCTGTAACTTTTATGTTGTTATTTTTTACACCTAATTCATCAAGATATTCTTTGGATAAATTATCCCTTAAAGAAATGTAGTCCACTTTATTTAAAATGCTTCGTGTTAGCACTCTATTTATTTTTTTATTTATTGGCCCAATACCATTTGCATATACAAATATAGGTTTTTTGTATATTAATGCTAATTTCATCAAAGCCAAGTAATACAAAAGAGATCTAGTAGAAGTTATATCCTGCAGTAAACTCCCTCCACCACTTATTAATAAATCTGTTTCTTTGATTGAATAAATTACTTCTCTGATTTTAAATCTATTTGCAGAAAATACTCCACACATATTTTCAGTCTTGTCTGGATTATTAGATAAAACTTTGATTCTTAAGCTATCGTCATATTCAAGCAAGTCATTAACTATAGCCTTAAGTATAGCATCATCTCCGCTATTATCAAATCCAAAATACCCTGACATCAATACCTTTGGAGCAGAGCTCAAAATATGATTGTAGATATTTATGTGATTATGTGCCATAGAATCATAAGAATACTTTTCACAAGCATCATCATGCAGCCTTTGACCCATTTTAGTTCTCTCTTCACTATTATTGGCTAAGTAAAGTATTTTATCGGCTAAATCTAAATAATCACCAACTTCTATCAAAAATCCATTTACGCCATTTTTCACAAGTTTGTTTATGCCACCTACATTTGTGGTGACCACAGGCTTCTTAAATTTAGCCCCTTCGAGTATAGTGTAAGGAAAACTCTCACTAATAGAGGACAAACAGTTTATATCAATCGCATTTATAAAAGAATAAGCATCTTTTATATATCCTAACAAATAAACATCATTCTCTATTCCATACTCTTTTATTGTCTTTTCTAATTCTTCTTTTTCAGGCCCTTCTCCAGCAATTAGAACTTTGATTTTTCGACTCTTTAATACTTCGTTAACTGCTTTTACAAATGTAATATGGTCTTTGACTTTGTCTAATCTAGCTAAAATGCCTATAAATACATCGTCTTCATCATAATCGATATCGTATCTTTTTAAAAATTCTTTTTTTGAAACAAACTCCTCGTCTTTGTCGCAATCTATTCCATTATATGTCACAAAAATCTTATCTCGCCTAAATCCTCTATCTATCAGCATATTTCTGAAAGTATCTGAAACAGCAATATAATAATCGAATTTTTTCAAGCTAATTCTATTCAGGTTTGTATATACAAGCCTTTTGTAAAAATTATCTTTAAAATCCAGTTTGTAGTCACTATGAATTGTAGTAACAAATGGTTTTTTAACTTTACGTTTTAAAAATGTAGCTATGAAATTGGCTCTAGCCCCATGGCAATGAATTATATCATAATTTTCTTTATTTATTTCAATTTCCAACCTATCTACTACTGATAAATCAAATCTCTTGTCTTGATGAAATACTTCGATATTTATTCCCTCTTTTAAAGCATCTTGATAAAAAGAGTCTTCTATGAAACATATCAATTTAACATCTATCGATTTGCTTAAACCTTTTAACAAAGATATGATATGAGTCTTTGCGCCTCCACTATCTCCTCCGCTAATCAAATGCAATACTTTCAAGCTAAATGGCTCTAGTTAGCAGAGCCTCCCTCCTTTCCGAAGAGAATCTCTGCAATTTTGTTGCTAAACTCTCTCTTTTTATCTTTGTTATGTCTAAATGCTTTTATTAAATTAAATTCACTGCTCACTTGAACATAATCTAAAGGATTATATCCATTCTCTATAAGATATTTTGAAGCTATACTTAGTGAATCTAAGTCTGCTTTGACAAATAGCTCAGCTGCTACACCCTTCTTGTAATAAATTGTCTGCCTCTCATCGATCAATATAAAAACATTAAAACCCATAGCCCATTGCGATGTAAAAACTCGAAAAACTCTATTTTTATTTTCAAATTGTTCTTTTGTAAGAGCTGTTATATTTGTGATTAATTCAGGCATAATCGGGCTGTTTACCTGATAACATAGTATTTTCAAATTATTTTTGTCAAGAGTGTTTATGTTTTCCATGGCATTTACAACAGCTAATGTAGTATTGTAATGATCTATATGCGAGTCTATTAAAAATGGAGTATATATTATAGTAGGTTTTATATCTTCGATAACTCCCTTTAAATCACGAATTAGTCTATCATCTCTATAGTCTAATTTCGAATCTTTATAATCTAGAAATATAATTTCTTTTATGCCATAAATTTCTTTAAGAGTTTGTGCTTCACTTCTTCTTTTACTTATCAGTTCCTTCTCGCTGAGTTCAGTAGTTGCTCCACTGCCATCTGTTAAATACACTATATAAACTTCATCTGACTTTTCTTTGTATTTAAACAATGTACCCCCCAAACCAATAGTCTCATCATCTACATGAGGTGCAAATACAATTACTCTATCTTTTAATCCCATTAAATGATCTACGTCATACATGTCTTTTTTGGGATATCTAAAATACACGTACTTAGTGTAAATTCTATTAATAATATTCATTGGTTTTTTTAGCATTTTTTTTAATTTGCTCTTGTTCAAAATATCACCTTCATCTAAAAATAGTCTGCTTTATTCATTGGGATGTTGGGAAGAGCTTTTGAGTCTAATCTGTTGTCATAGTAAACTGTAACGCTCTTATTTTTAAATATATTATAGAGAAGGGTCTTCTCATCTACATACTTAAATATCATCCCAAAGCTAGACCTTTCAAAATGATCATTGTATGCTGGATTGAAATTACCTAAATAATAGTAGATGCCATTTTCCCTCTTTAATAGCAAATAAGAAAGTCCTTTCCCGTTGGAATAAAAGTATTTATTGTTTGGATTCCCGATAAATCTCCATTTCAAATATTCTTCATCTATATAATCTTCTTCATTTTTCAAATCATTTTCCTTAAGGCTTAAAGTAAGGTATCTTTTTTTATATATCTGCCACCCTAACTTCAAATTAGCAGGAAGAGAATTTTCATTTGGAAAATTATATATAAACGAGCCTTTGCTCTTTTCTAAAGCTAATTTACTCATCTGAGAAAATATCCCCATTTTACGATATTCCTCTAATACTGCAGTGTCGCATGGCTGATAAGAAATCTGATTGTTTAAATCATTTCTCCAGAAACATCTTATTCCAATTAATTTTATGTCATCATATGCAAATACGTGAATAGAATCACCATAGATGTTTTGTCTGTATTTCCAATCAAACCATAAGCTATTCATATCTTCCTTGAAAATAAAATTGAAGAGTTCTAGAAATGATAGTTGATCGTCTTTTGAGACTTCACTCGTCATTTTTACTTCGAAGTGAATATTGTTCTTATTCAATTATATATTCACCTCTAACTAGAACAAAAGTTGAGTCTTGTATTATAATTAATCCTCTTCCGTCATCTCTAGGAATTATCAATTGGTGATTTTTAGGTATGCTCTCTCCTTCTTTAAGATCGACTCCATCTGTGACATCAGAAATTCCGCCTAAATCGCTAACTTTTGCAGTTGCTTTTCCACTTCTCAATATAATCTCTGTTCCTTCACGTCCAATTAACTTTTGTCCGTTTTTAAGCTCTATTACTTCTAGTTTGTTCAGATTAGAGTTATTTGAGCTACTTGTCTTGTCATCAACATATCTTTTAACTTCTGAAATTCTTTGTTCTAAGTAACTTAAAGTTATCAACGGATCACTTTCAGAACCAGCACTTGCTAAGCTAGTAATATTACCAAGGCTCATACATAAACCACTGCCCACCATAATTCCTGTCATAGTAAATATAATTAACTTATTTTTGGTTTTCATTTAAAACACCCCTCTATTAATTATCAATTTTCATTATACTATATATGGACAAAAATAATAAGCACTTTAAACTATTCAAAGTGCTTATTATTGCTAAAATATGTAATTTGTTAGTAATCTCCAAGCCCAACACTTATCTTTAATGCCTCATCGATTTTTTTCATCATATCATCATCAAATTTTCCGACTTTTTCTCTAAGCCTTTTTTTATCAATAGTCCGAATTTGTTCTAACAGCACCACAGAGTCCTTCGGCAAACCAAAATCCTGGGCAGTTATCTCTACATGGGTAGGAAGCCTCGCTTTATTAATTTGAGATGTGATTGCTGCTACTATCACAGTAGGACTATACTTATTTCCAACATCATTCTGGATTATAAGTATAGGCCTTACTCCACCTTGTTCAGATCCAACCACAGGGCTTAAATCTGCATAATATATTTCTCCTCTTTTAACTATCATAGAAATTCATGCCCCAAGTTTATTTCATAATACATCAAGTCAATCATATCCTCCTCAATGCCTATTTCAGCAAGGGTTAAGTTGATTTGGCTGACCTCCTCATAAGCTTTTATAAATTCTTGATATTTCTTACATTTGCAACCGTTATTGCATAAAGATTGTAGTTGTTTAAACATGATGTCATTTTCACTCAATATTACTGGAAGTCCAAAATTAACTTGTGCCAAGAAATCCACCCCCTTATAGGCTTAGAGATATAAAATATTGTTACATGATGATTATATAACTTTAATAAAAACTATGTCAATAGTTATATCAATCTGTCAAATATTCTACAATATCGACAATTTCCCCATTTTCCATATAAACTCTTGGAACCCGCCTATTTATCATGCATGTGATCTCATAATTGATTGTCCCTATTAATTTAGCAATGTCATCGACATGAGGATATCCTTCGTCTTTGTCTCCAAACAAAACTACTTCATCTCCAATATTTGCATCCTGTATTCCTGTGACATCTAACATAAGTTGATCCATACAAATATTGCCTACTATATTAACTAAGTTGCCTTTAAAGAAAACTTTTCCTTTGTTTGAGAGCAGCCTCGTGTATCCATCCGCATATCCAATTGGAATTGTTGCAATTTTGGAAGGCTTATTTGTTATAAACCTGTGTCCATAGCTAATGCCCGTATTTTCAGGAACTAATTTTATATTTGATATCATCGACTTGAGTGTCATAACTGGTTTTAAATTAATTCTATCCTTATTTACCTCGTCTGATGGATAGAGTCCATATAGAATTATTCCCGGTCTAACCATGTCGAGATTATATTCGGGCATGTCTATTATAGCCGCGGAATTAGAAACATGCTTAAGCTCAAAGAACAATCCTCTTTGCTCTAAACTGTTTACTATGTCCATGAACTTGTCAAATTGTTTTATTGTCTCAGCTTTATCTTTTTCATCCGCCTTCGCAAAATGCGTGAATATACCTTCTATTTGCACATTAGGTAGCATGCTTATTTTCAATATTTCGTCAATAGATTCCTTTGTTGGTAAAAATCCCAATCTCCCCATTCCGGTGTCAATTTTGATATGAATCTTTGCGGTTTTCCCTAAGCCCATAGCTTTTTCGGATAATTCTCTCGCATCTTCATATCTATATATAGTTTGAATTAAATCATACAATAAAATTTCTTCATATCTACTTGGATTAGTGTAATTAAGCAATAAAATAGGGACATCAATATTTTCTCTTCTAAGTTCAATTGCTTCATCTAATACTGACACTGCAAATCTAGTTGCACCAATTTGTAAATACTTTTTAGCCAATACTGCTGACCCATGTCCATAAGCATTTGCTTTTATTACAGGCATTATTATTGTTGACTTGTTCACAATTCTCCTTATCTCATTGAAATTGTGTTCAACATTATCTAAATTAATTTCAATAAAAGTTTCCCTGTGATTTGTTAACATTTTATGCATCTCCAGTACAATATTATTTTATTATACAATTAATTGCCTTTGGCAAATATTCTATTATGTCTCTTGCAATCATTCCATATTCCCCAAATTCTTCTCTAGCTAAATCACCAGCAAGTCCATGTACATAAACTCCCATTACACTAGCGTCAAAAGGGCTATATCCTTGTCCAACAAAAGAAGTGATCACACCAGCTAAAACATCTCCACTACCAGCCGTTGCCATTCCCGGATTCCCTGAATAGTTTTTATAAACATTATTGCCATCTGTCACTATAGTTTCATATCCTTTTAGTACTGTGATCACATTCATCTCTTTAGAAAAATTAACGGCACATTCTTCTTTATGCACATTTATGTACTTAATGTCTTTATTTATCAATCTAGACATCTCTCCAGGATGTGGTGTTATTATTGTCTTACCACTCCTTTCTTTCAAGATATTTAAATCATCTGATACAATATTGAGACCATCTGCATCCAATATTAATGTGTTTTTAAAATTATTTATGCAATAATTAGTGTGAGTCAATTGCTTATACCCAATACCTAATCCAGGACCAACTAGCAATGATGAAAATACATTTATATCTATTTTATTAGAAACATACGTTTCAATATCTCTTAGTATTACCTCTGTCGGTACAATGCCTGCATTGTTTATAAAAGATGAATTAACCAATCCATATACAAGTCCTGCTCCGCTTCTTAAAGCAGAAAATGAAGATAAATATAATGCTCCAGTCATGCCAGTGCTGCCAGCAATAATTCCAATTTTGCCGAAATCCCCTTTATGTGAATCAAGATTTCTTCTATTGAGTCTATATGGCATGTTTACAGGTATTTCAACCTTAGTTTTTTTACCTGTCAGACCAACAGCTGTAGCAACTGAATACTCTTTTTCGTTCGATATAGATATATCTATATCCTCAATTCCCAACAAACTAAATATTTGCTTAAGTTTCCTATTTACACATATATATGGCTTTCCTTCACTATTGTGTGCTATTTCAATATCTTTCCATGAAATTTCACCTATACCAGTACCTATCATTTTAGAAACAGCTTCTTTAGCAGCAAATAATCCTGCAATAGTACCTATGGATTCTTTTTTCTCTTTAATGTAATTTAACTCGTTCTCCGTGAAAACTTTTTTATAAAATGAATCTTTTTTTTCTGTTAAGATCTTTTTAATTCTTTCATTGTTTATTATATCAATTCCAGTTAGCATAATATCATCTCCACAATAATAGAATAACACCTATTTTATTAAATTAAAAGAGGTGTTATTCAATATTTCAAAATATTAAGTTTATTTAAACTTTCTGCTTCCTGGTTTTACTAAAGGTAAACCAGTTTTGCATAAATAGCAGTCATCAGCGTCATATACTTTTGCCTCTAATTTAAGCGCAGAGTATATAGGTAGATTTATCTCTTCTACTGTTCTGTCGATAATTGCTGCGATTCCAATGACTTTCCCACCTAAGCCCTCAATTACTTCAATAGTTTCGTATGAAGATTTTCCAGTTGTTACAACATCTTCTGCAATTAGTACCTTTTGGCCTTCTACAATCTCAAATCCTCTTCTCAATTTCATTATATTGTCTTCTCTTTCTGTAAATATAGCAGGCTTACTAAGTTGTCTTCCGATTTCATAACTTACGATTATGCCGCCCATAGCTGGACCAACCACAACATCTATATCCAGATCATTTATTTTTTCAACTATCTTTTTTACTACAATCTCAGCTTTATCTGGGTATTGTAGCAATTTTGCGCATTGTATGTACCTGTCACTATGTTTACCTGATGACAATAAAAAATGTCCTTCTAAAACAGCTCCAGTTTCAATCAGTAGATCTAATATCTCCATCGCTAACCTCCAATAATCCCTTTAATTTCTTTCAAACTGCTTATTTTTTCTTTCGCCATAAACTCTTCAATTCCCTCTGCAATTTTCTTTGAAGCGTATATATCCCTAAAATTAGCACTGCCTACTTGTATTAAATCCGCTCCCGCCATGATAAATTCAATTGCATCTTCAAAGTTTGTTATTCCGCCTATTCCTATGAGTGGCACATCGACTGCTTTTTTTACTTCATATAACATTCGTAACGCAATAGGTTTAATACATGGCCCTGATAACCCAGCTGTTATATTATTGAATATAGGTTTTCTCTTATATATGTCAATCGCAAGTGCATTGAAAGTATTAACCAAAGACAATCCATCTGCACCTGCTTTTACACAAGCTTGTGCCATTTTAGAAATATCATTAGCATTTGGTGAAAGTTTTACAACCAATTTTTTATTTGTCACCATTCTTACTTCTTTGACTACATCATAGGCTATTTTTTCATCAATGCCAAAAGCCATTCCACCTTCTTTTACATTAGGGCAAGATATATTGAGTTCTATAATAGGTATGTCTGTTTCATTTAATTTCATAGCTCCTAAAATGTACTCTTCAATACTTCCACCTCCTAAATTTGCTAATATCACAATGTCCTTGCTCAATAAAAAGGGAAGTTCCTCCTGAATAAATCTATCAACACCTGGATTTTGTAAACCAATGCTATTCATAAGTCCTGAAGGGGCCTCATATATTCTCCTTCCAAAGTTTCCGATCTTTTCATGCAATGTCAATCCTTTTGTGGAAATTCCACCTAATACGCTTATATCAAAATATTCATCATACTCTTTACCATAGCCAAAAGTTCCTGAAGCTGCAATTACGGGGTTCTTAAAATTTATCCCTAAAAACTCTACATTGCTATTCATCAAAACACACCTCTTTAGCCTCGAAAACTGGACCGTCTTTACAAACTCTCCGCATTCCACGTCTTGTTTGGATTGTGCATCCTAAACAACTTCCTATGCCACAAGCCATATATTTTTCCATTGATACATAAAGTATAGCTTTATCTTTATTAACGTCAGCTAGTGCTTTTAACATAGGATAAGGTCCGCAAGCATATATAACATCATAATCCTCAACATTTATTAGCTCTGTTACGAACCCTTTAATCCCACCTAAACCTTTTTCTGATGCAACATACAAGTTTTTAGAATGAACATTGCATTCATCGATTAAATATGGTTCTTCTCTAAAACCAGCAAACATATCCATCATTTTATGGTTCTGTTTAAGCAAATAAATCATTGGAGCTATACCTACTCCTCCGCTAACTACCGCAGATCTCATATTCTCTTTTACAGTAAAACCGTTGCCTAAAGGCCCCATCAATTGTACTTCTTCATTTGTCTTCATTGAGGACAATTCTTTAGTACCTTTTCCTTTTACCTCATATACGAAGCGGATGGTATCTCCTTCTATATCTGATATGCTGAGAGGTCTTGATAGGAAAGGATCAAGAGCTTCCCATGCCCTTACCATGTAAAACTGGCCTGGGATTCCTGAAATATTACCTTGCAAAGTAATTTCATATATATTTCTAGCAATTTCTACATTTTTTACGACCTTGCATTTAATATTTGCCTCTTTCAAAACCAATATCCTCCCTCATGTCAAATACTGCTTTTCTAATATGTTGATTGAAATTTTCATATTCATCTTCTTTGCCTTTATGTGCCATAATAATCCCTCTTGAAGAATTAACTATCCCACCGTTTCGATTTTTAAGATATAAATTTACATCATTTCCTTTAGCTCCTTGTGCTCCATATCCTGGAATCAAGAAGAACATTTTATCATATCTATTTCTTATTTCCATCGCTTCATCAGTGTGAGTCCCTCCTACTACAGCTCCTATAGGTGAATATCCACATGAAGATAAATATTTGTTTGATAATTCATAAAGTTTATCTCCTACATGAAAATAAACTTCTCTGCCATCTTCACACTTCAAATATTCTATATCCTTAGCCCCTGGATTTGAAGTTCTAAGAAGTACAAATATCCCTTTGTCACCATTTGCTACATTATCCAAATAAGGAGTAATACTATCAAATCCCATATATGGATTTAATGTAACAAAATCAGCTTCAAATTCACCCTCAAAATGTGCTTTTTTATACATAGTTGCTGTAGTTGATATATCTCCTCTCTTAATGTCCCCTATTGAAATTAGGTCATTTGATTTTAGATACTTCAAAGTCTTTGAGTAAGCCATCAATCCTTTTACACCTAGAGCTTCATAGTATGCTATTTGTAATTTGTACGTGCTTACAATGTCATAAGTAGCATCAATAATCCTTTTATTGAATTGAAATACAACTTCATCAATATCCTGATATTTGTTTTTAATTTGAGTTGGTATATAATCAGTATCAGTATCTAGTCCTACGCATACACATCCCTTTTCTTCAACTCTCTTATAGAGCTTATCAATTACCACAAAATCTCTCCTTTTTAAAATCTTCATCGATGTACTTTATATCGCCATCTTTGACGGTCATTAATACTTCGCCATTAAATTTCATACCTTCAAATGCAGTGTTCTTTGATTTTGAATGGAACTTGTTTGAATCCACAGTAGATTCTAAAGTAAGATCTACTATGACAAAATTAGCTTTACTTCCGTTTTCTAATCTTCCGTATTCTAAGCCCAGTATTCTTGCAGGCCCATAAGTCAATAAACCGGAAAGTCTTTTTAAATCAATATGATTTGGCTTTACTAAAGTCGTATAAGCCACTTTAAATGCAGTCTCTAGCCCTACCATTCCCGGAGCATTTTTTTGTTTGTCTTCTACACTATGAGGAGCATGATCAGTTGCTATTGCATCTACCACTCCATCTCTTATGGCTTTTATTAGTCTATCTACATCTTCTTTTCCTCTAATTGGCGGATTTACCCTATAATCATTATCCCATAATGCGATGTGATGAGGTGTCACATCGCATGTTACATTATTATTGGCTTTCTTAGCTCTCTCTACGTCATCAATGGCTTCTTTTGTGCTAACATGGGTTAAATGCAGTTTTGCACCTATTTTTTTATTCAAATATATATCCCTAACTGTTTCCAAATTCTCTGCTAGTCTATAGTCGATCTTTGATATTTCTTCATCCTCTGAATGTACCAATACAACTAAATCTTTCTCTTTTGCTTTAATGAGCGCTTCATACATAACTTTTGTGCTCTTTATTCCCTTGCCATCATCGGATATTACTTTGATTGCGTTAGAAATATTATCCAAATGGTTTAGAGTAACTCCGTCAAAGTTTTCTGTTATGGAAAGAGTTTGATTGACATCAATCAATCCAATATTCCTAGCTTTTTCTAATACATAAGAAACTATTTTTTCATTTGAACAAATTGGATTGGTGTTTGCCATTAAATTTACATAAGTGAATCCACCTCTTACCGCAGCTCTGCTACCAGTTAAAATGTCTTCTTTATAAACATATCCAGGGTCTCTAAAATGAGCATGCAAATCTATGAAAGATGGCATCAATACAAGATTTTCTCCATTAATGATGACTTTTTCGCCATCTGCTTCAATTGACTTATTAAGCTGAACTATTTTATCGTTAATTATCAATACATCTGTAAAAAAATCTTTTCCTTCGTCGACCAACCGTATATTTTTTATGAGCATTTGAATTACTCCCATTTGTATATATGATCACAGTACACACATTTATAAGTTGCATTTTGTTCATCTACTAGCTTAAATCTATGTGTTATTTCTCTTTCTACAGTAGTTATACATCGAGGATTTTTGCACTTTATTATGTCTTCAACGTATTCAGGCATAGCCAATTTAATCTTATCAATTATTTTTTCATTTTCTATTATATTAACAGTGATGTTAGGATCTAAAAATCCTAATACATTCAAGTCAATGTCTATTGTATTTTCAATCTTTATTATGTCTTTTCTCCCATATTTTTTGCTTGATGCATTCATTATCAAAGCCACAGTGTAATCTGCTTTATCCAATTTTAAATATTCGAATATTTTTAGCCCCATTCCTGGTCTTATATGGTCTATGACAATTCCTTTTTTTATACTTGTTATTTCTAGCATTTATCTTACCCCCAATAGCTTTGCAATAAGTCCCATTCTTACGAACATGCCATTTTTAACTTGCCTAAAATACCAAGCTCTTTTGTCATCATCAACTTCTATTTTTATTTCATTTACTCTTGGGAGTGGGTGTAGTATAGCAAGGTTTTCTTTTGCATTTTTTAATTTTTCCAGATCCAATATATAGCTGTCTTTTAGTCTAACGTAATCTGCCTCATTGAAAAATCTTTCTTTTTGAACTCTTGTCATATAGAGAACGTCTAATTTGTCAATGACATTTTCAAGTCTTTCTTCTTCTTTAAAATTTATGTTTTTTCTTTTCAAATCTTCTTTTAAGTAATCGGGGATTTGTAATTCATGAGGTGAAATTAGAACAAAGTCTACATTTTCATATCTAGACATTGCTTTCAGAAGTGAATGTACTGTTCTACCAAATTTTAAGTCTCCACAACAGCCGATTGTGAGATTGTCTAATCTCTTGTGTGCATCTAAAATCGTGAATAAATCTGTTAAAGTTTGAGTAGGGTGTTGATGTCCACCATCTCCTGCGTTTATCAGTGGAACCGGGCAATACTCTACTCCGTGAATTGGAGCCCCTTCATTTGGATGTCTCATGGCTATAATATCTGCATAAGCACCAACAGTTCTCAATGTATCCGCTAAACTCTCTCCTTTCGCTACAGAAGAAGAGCCTGGCTCCGAAAAACCGATTACTTGGCCACCCAATCTAAGCATGGCGGCTTCAAAGCTAAATCTAGTTCTCGTGCTAGGCTCATAAAATAAAGTAGCTAGGATTTTACCATGACAAATGTCGCTAAAATCCTTTTCGTTTTCAATTATTTTTTGAGTTAATTCAAAGATGCTTTCTAATTCTTCCAAAGTAAAGTCATCTGGGTCTACTAGATTTCTTCCTTTTAACATTTTACTCCTCCTTTTTACCTGAAGGATGCGCTAGAATAAAAGCCTTCTATTAAGTTATAAGAAGGCTCGTCCGCTCTCCTTTCTAACCTCTCTGGATTAGATTAAAGGTATTTATTTATTTTAAAATATCATAGTCTGAGATAATTATCAACAACTATTTATAAAATATCAAAATTCAAATTTGACAAATTATCTACAGCAATATCAGCAACTCTAGTTATTTTGTCCCAATCTGAAATATTTGATGGATCTTTTACAGCTACTACTTTTATTCCCAATTTCTTAGCTGTCTCCATAGAATGTAGCGCATCTTCAAATAGAAATACATCTTTGGTTTCCAATTTCAATCTATCAATTAAAATTTTAAAAAAATGGATGTCATATTTTTCAAATCCAACATTGCCACAAGTTTGAATAAAATCAAAATACTCATAAATCCCCAATCTCTTAATTGCTGGAAGTAAAAGTTTCTCTTCAGTAGCTGTGACTAAACACAATGTTGACCCGTTAGCTTTTAAATATTGAAGTAATTCTAAAGCCCCATCCTTAAGCTCTACATTGTTCTCATAAAAGCGTTTAAGTATATTCTCCATCTCAAAATTAATTTCATCTGCAGATTCCTTTAAATTAAACTCTTCTTTTATAATTGATGACGCTTCTTTAAGACTGTATGGCTTTAACTGTTCTCTAATGTTCTCGGGAGGATTTATCCCCTTAGACAATAGATAATCATAAGGCAATCTATCCCATACCCACATAGAATCAATTAATGTGCCATCCAAATCAAAACAATATCCCTTCAATAAATCACCTCTATTCCCAATTCAGCAAAGCTTTTTTAGCTGATTTTACAACCCTAATGGTAATAGCTACTGTGACTATCAAAATTAGCCAAGGACCAAACCATGCGATAGCTTTGAACCATAATTTTGTATTTTTATCAATGTAATCTAACATTACAAATGGTATTATTGAGCCTAATCCAAATAAAAAGGATGTAAATTGTATTGATATGCTCTCTCTAAAGTTGAGTTTTACTGCTGGACCATTAAAGTCTCTGTTAGGATCCTTTAAAAATATATATAATCCAAAATATGATGAAAATAACAATACTGCGATCATTGGGATGATACTTAAAAACATTATAGGATTTAATCCGATTCCAAAATATGAAACTATTAAAACTATTAAATATACTAATGTGTATATCGCAGTAGGAATCAGCGCTTTAACCCTAAGTATAAAATTGTCATCAACAGGTAAGAGTATTATAAGTGGCCATGTTTTTCTTTCAACACTCATCAATTGCATACTTAAATTTGATGTATACATTGATGCGAATAAAGCTACAAACATAGCCCCGCTTAAAAATTGTTTATTTATTAATAGCATAATTATTGGAAATATAATGGCATAAGCAATGCCAAACAAATTCTGAGGATTTCTAAAAGTCAATCTCAATTCTTTGTTTATTACAGGGTGTTTTGAAACACTGACTCCCTTAGCTTTTTTAGTTTTACCTCTGCCACTTTCTAATGCAAAATGACTAGAATTCTTATATATAAAATATCCCAAAATGAATATTGCTAAAATAACTATCCCGAAAACTCTAATGTCTAAGTTCACAAGATACATAAACCAATTTATTGGCAACAAATACGAATAATCCCCATGAATTATTCCAAAGAATGAGTTAAAACTATTTAATATGTCTTGAGGTGAGGCTTCCATCTGTTTAGGAATTAAATTCATTAGTACTACATAGCCGATTATGCTGACATATAAAAATATTTGTGAAATAGTTTTAGCACTTGATTTTGTCATTATCCTAGCAAAAAACGAGCCTAACAATAATGATAAAAATAGCAAAAATACTATAAAAAGTAGTATAGCTATGATGCTAAGAACTATATTTACTTTTAGTAATAGAGCATATGATATCCCTACTACAACAAGCATTGCAAGTGGAATCATTCCCATTGACAATCCCATAAGGGATTTAAATATAAAAATACTTGATTTTCTAATTGGCAATGTAAATAAAAACTCTAAATCCTCTGATTCATATATATTAAATACCATACTTGGCACCAATGTTAATACAGCCATAAGCCCAAATGTGAGCGGATAAATAAACATATAAATGTCAAATAAATACCCATCAAAATCTAAACCTATACTAGACAGCGGAATCATAAAAGCCTTGCCGATCTCGTAAAAGGCAAATCCTAAAGGGACAGTAATGGAAAGCATTACAATTATTGATATAACCCATCCTAAAGCACCAGTATAGCTTATCTTGCTATTCTTATTGGGTTTTGTAATTTTAGATGCGTATTTGTTTAATAGTAAAAACTCTCTCATATTAAAGTGCCTCCACTATGTCAACTACATCCTCGTTGCCTGTTAATTCTAAGAAAAGGTCTTCAAGACTTGTGTTTCCTTCTTTACTCAATGCCCTTAATTCCTCTAAGTTGCCTTCTGCAATTAATTTCCCTTCATTTATAATCCCTATTCTATCACACATCTTTTCAGCAATCTCTAGCACGTGTGTAGTAATAAATACGGTAGAACCTTTTTGAGCAATCTTAGTAAGTAAATCTTTTAGTAGTCTTGCTGATCTTGCATCTAAGCCTACTGTAGGCTCATCTAAAAACATCACTCTTGGTTCTCTCATTAGCACTGAAATTAACATCAATTTTTGTTTCATCCCATGAGAATAATCGCCAATGTAATCATTTAAATAATCTACACCAAACGCATTTGTTAGTTCTTCTAACTTTGCTATTGTTTCTTTTTTATCTAGCTGATAAATTCCGATTATAAAATCTAAAAATTCATTTCCTCTCAAGCCTTCATATAATTTGGGCTCATCTGGAATGACTCCTATCATTTTCTTTATCTCAATTTCTTTATCCTTTAGAGGCAATCCACAAATGTAAACTTCGCCTTCCGATGGCTTTAGAGTACCTGTGAGCATCCTAATAGTAGTAGTTTTA
This sequence comes from Soehngenia saccharolytica DSM 12858, assembly GCF_059568515.1. NCBI lineage: Bacteria > Bacillati > Bacillota > Tissierellia > Tissierellales > Tissierellaceae > Soehngenia > Soehngenia saccharolytica. The sequence continues at coordinate 20,752 of NZ_JCANTN010000001.1, forward strand.
CCCGCTCCATTTGGCCCTAAGAATCCATATATTTCGCCCTTTTTAACATCTAAATTAATCTTGTCAACTGCGAGATAATCCCCAAACTTCTTTGATAAATTAACTGACTTTACATATGTTTCCATAAAAATATCCTCCATAAATTTATTTTACTAGTTCATTATACTGCTAAAATAAATTTTTAACAAATCATTGCCATAATTAAAATTATTTATCCTTAATAGCTCCACCAACTAATCCAATTAGAGCAAATAATGTATAATACCCAGCACTCGTAATCTCTATTTTAAAAAGTTCATTTAACCCTTGAATTATCATACTATCAATTCCAAAAAACGACAAAATCCAAGCTACTAATATTCCGATTAAAAATCCACCTAACATTGATATTCCCCCATTTCATTGCGATTTATATGGTCCATTCTCCGTGTACTATACCAACTAAGTACCATACTCCGTCCATTTTTTCGTAGACAAGTCTTAAGCTTCTCCAATCCATGCCTTCATATTCAGATTCAAACCCTGGGAAATGAAATTCAATATAATATGCATCTGGGTAAGCTTCCGATATATTGTTTTGGCTGTTCCCTTTTCCAATTGAGTAATTATTGCCTATCATCTGAGCATTTGCAAAATCAACATCATATATAAATCTATCAAAGTACTCACTAAAGGTCATGATGATAGGTTCTCCTGATCCGTCAAATGATCCCCATGTATAGTTTTGAGTATCGTCTAAGAAGGTAGCAATTCTATCTTTTGTAAAAACCAAATCATTTTGTAAATCTATATATTCATATGGTGTAAACCTAACACCCATTAATGGGTGAACAACACTTGCTAAACCTTCCATATCTTTGTTTTTTAGGTAATTTACAGTCTCAATTGCTCTTAGCAACACTTCATTGTTTTTATATTTCTCCATATTGTCAGCTTCTTCTAATTTTTGTTCCAAATCTTTAATTTTGTTGTTTAATTCTTCAACTTTTGCATTTAACTGACTTATTTCTTCATCTCTCTTAGCAAGCTCCTCTTCTGATTGATTATTAGAGCATCCTGTTAGTAAAAGAATTGTCATTAAAAATACAACGAATAAATAACTTCTATTTTTAATCATTATAAACTCCTCCTACCTTATTTATAACTCTTTATATACCTTTACCCATTATGATCATAATTAAGATTATTTTTATTTATAGCTCAAACAACTTGGTACACTACTAATCTTTTACAATATATCCCTTATTGTAAGCATCTTCCAACATATATAAAACAAATTCCCACAGTTCTTTAGAGCTATATTTTACTGGTTCAATTCTCTTGTATATGTCTTTTTTTGAAACGCTATATTCTTTCCATGTGCCTCCGCCATTATTGTAATTATTTAACATGGGTTGAAGTCTATCCATAGATGCTGAAAATCTAGCTTCCGGGGTTTCCATAGCTTCAAATTCTTCCCATAAAGCTTTGAATTCTTCCCCTTTATCTTCTGCTAATAAGCCAAATATCTTTTCTGCTGCCCTCTCTTCTCTATCTTTTTTATCTCCATTTGATACTTTGTCATAGCAAAATGTGTCGCCAGCATATATTTCAACTAAATCATGTACTAGAAGCATTTTTATGGTCTTAAGTAAATCTATTTCCTCATCGCTGTACTCATGAAGAACCATAGCCATGATAGCAATATGCCATGAGTGTTCGGCGTCGTCTTCTTTTTTCCTTTCATTTATTACCTCAGTCCTCCTGTAAATGCTCTTCATCTTATCAAGTTCAACGATAAAATTAATATCTTTAAGCAATCTCTCATTCATCATATCTGCCTCTTTCTTATTGTTTTATTAATATATTAACATATTATTGAAAATAATAAAATTTTAAAATATCGCTTGACAAAACAACAAAATGACTTTATGATGTATTTAATACATAAAAGCTTTGACGGAGAGAAGTGTTTCAAAGAGATATTTAAAGAGAGTCGGAGGTTGGTGGAATCCGATAATATCCTGAGACAATGTACACTCCCAAGCTAATTTGTTGAAATGTTTTCTAAGTAGACAAATTCGTATTTCCAATGTTACATGGAATAGGACTGTTAGGTCTGAATAAGAGTGGTGACAATTGTCACAATTTGGGTGGTACCACGTGAGATATCTCTCGTCCCTATATATTTATATAGGAACGAGAGATTTTTTATTTTATAAAGGGGGAATTAGAAATGAAAAAAAATTTGTCTATCGCATTATTGCTTGCATTGACTCTTCTAATGACATCTTGCAGCACTTCAAATGATCAAGATCAAATTACAGTAGGCATTGTACAGTTAGCAGACCATCCTGCATTGGATGCGGCAAGAGAAGGTTTTGTAGATGGACTTAAAGAATTGGATGTTGATGTAAAAATAGTATATCAAAATGCACAAGGTGATATCCCAACATCACTATCCATTGCACAAAAATTTGCAAATGATAATGTAGATTTAATCTATGCTATAGCAACTCCTGCTGCTCAAAGCGCTAAGCAAGCAACTAAAGATATACCAATTCTTTTTAGCGCTGTAACAGATCCAGTATATAGTCAACTCGTAGAATCACTAGATAAACCTAATACCAATCTTACAGGTACAAGCGATGAAAGTCCAATTAAAGACCAGCTCCAAATATTCAAGCAATTAAATCCAGATATTAGAAAAATAGGCATTCTCTACAACACAAGTGAAAATAATTCTGAAATTCAAATAAACAATGCAAAAGCTATAGCTAAAGAATTAAATCTCGAAATAGTTGAAAAGGGCGTTTCAAATATAAATGAAATACCACAAGCTATGGATTCACTGGTTAAAGATATAGATGGTTTCTATGCAATTACTGATAATATGATAGCTTCAGCTATAACAGTTATTTCTCAAAAACTCAATGAAAACAAAATAATTTCTGTTGGAGCTGAAGAAGCACATGTAAAAGGTGGATTGCTAATAACTAAAGGAATTAGCTACTATGAATTGGGTAAACAAACTGCGTCAATGGCAAAGAAAATACTAGTAGATGGCTTGACTCCATCAGATATCCCTGTAGAAAAAGCTAAAACTATATCTACTGTATACAATGAAAACACTTTAAAGCTTTTAAACATTGATTTAAATAATGACGCATTCAAAGATGCTGTAGCTGTCAAAGAAGGAGAGATATAAAAATGATCAATTTACTAGAAACATCTATTGAGCAAGGGCTTATATTTGCAGTCCTTGCAATGGGTGTAATGCTAACCTATAAAATACTGGACATAGCAGATTTAACAGTAGAAGGAAGTTTTTCATTGGGTGCTTTTGCTTTTGCAAAATTTGCTATACTGGGTTTTAATCCTTATATTGCTACATTTTTGTCATTTATATTTGGCGTTTTAGCTGGAGGCATAACATCTTTCTTATATATAAAGCTAAAGATAAAACCCCTATTGTCAGGGATACTTACTATGACAATACTTTATTCGATTAATTTAAGATTAAATGGAAAAGCCAATGTCGCGCTTTTTAACCACCAAACATTGTTCAGCAATACATCAACTATTGTTTTCGCTCTTTTGATAGCATTAGTGGTAAAAATATTGTTGGATATATTTTTAAAGACTGAAATTGGATATTTATTGATTGCTACAGGAGATAATGAAACTTTAGTAAAATCGATAGGTAAAAACAGCGATTCATTTAAGGCATTGGGCCTTATGCTTTCAAACGGTCTTGTTGCGCTAAGTGGAAGTTTAATGGCTCAATATCAAGGATTTGCTGATATTACCATGGGAAACTCAATAATTGTCACTGCATTAGCATCAGTCATTATTGGAGACAGTATAAGAAAAAATTCTTCATTATTTAAATTAACTACTCGTTCAATATTAGGTGCATGTGTATATAAGCTTATAGGTGCAATAGCCATTGAGCTAGGTTTAAATCCTACAGATTTAAGAGCCATCAGTGCAATAATTGTTATATTGTTTATTTCATATAATAATTTTGCATCTCAGATAAATATTAAAAAATTAAAAAATAAGATTGGAGGAAAAAGATATGTTGGAAATAAAAAAGTTGCAAAAGAGCTTTAATCTAGATAGAGACAATATATTAGTTGTTTTTGAAGAATTAAATTTAAAAATTAAAGCAAATACTACCACTGCTATAATAGGCCCAAATGGGTGTGGGAAAACAACTTTGCTAAATTTAATTTCTGGAAATGAAAAAGCCGATAATGGAAATATAATATTAAATGGCATTGATATAACAGATGAAGCAGAAGAAAAAAGAGCAGTACACATAAGCAGAGTGCATCAAGACCCTTCAAAGTCTGTATCATTAAATCTTACTGTTTTAGAAAATTTAGCTTTAGCAGACAAAAAAGGAGAAAGCTTCAATCTAAATAAACTCATTCGCAAACAGAAAAAAGATAAATATATAGAAATCCTAAAATCTTTCAATATCGGTTTAGAAAACAAAATTAATGAGAAAGTGAAATTTCTTTCTGGCGGTCAAAGACAAAGTTTATCCTTGATAATGGCCTGTATGAAGAATCCTAAATTGTTATTATTAGATGAGCATACTGCAGCTTTAGATCCTAAAGCTTCAGCTTTAGTATTAGAAAAAACTCAAGAATTGATACAAAAAAATAAAATAACTACTTTAATGGTATCACATAACATAAGAGATGCTTTAAGATACTCTGACAGAATGATAATGCTTGATAGTGGTAAAATTGTATTTGACAGGCCGAGTTTAAATATAAAGGAATCTGAGATTTTTGATATATATAAAGAAAAATTGAAAGAAAAGTTTGCATCATAGCCCGTTGGGTAAATAATAAATGTAGACATTTGTTTAGGAGATGGTATATTGAAAGAAGTAAAAGTTGTTGGAAATTTAATTGGCAACACTGCCTATAAAATGAACATTGATGGGCACGATATAATAACCGATGTAAGCGTTGAAAATGGTGGTAATGACCTTGGACCAAGACCCAAAGCTCTTATGCTAGCAAGTCTCATTGGGTGTACAGGACTTGATGTAAAGATGATTTTAGATAAGATGAAAGAAAAAGTTGATGATATACAAATTGAAGTTACGGCGACTGCAACAGAAGAAAATCCAAAAGTATACACCTCGTTTCATGTGATATATAAATTTAAAGGCACCAATTTAGATATTAGAAAGCTTAATAGAGCTGTAAAGTTATCTCAAGAAAAATACTGTGGCGTTAGCGCTATGCTAAGAATGATAGGTCCTGTGACTTATGAAATTGTGATATGAAACTAAACAAATGTTTCATATCACATATTTTTTATAGTAATTCCTTCTTCTTTGTGTTTCTTTAAATCCTACTTTGTTAAACCATCTAAACCATTGAACAAATCCAAGTGGCAATTTTTTATATATAGCTTTATTTTTAGCTAAAGCCCCATTCGTTAAATAAACTAAAGCTTGTTTTCTCTCCTTAAGCCAATAATTCAATGTTTCTTCCTCTTCTTCATTTAATGAAGCATCTATATATACAATGACTTCTATATTGTATTTATTTAAAATATCAAAAACTTCGCCCATGACAATCCATTTTTCTTCATCTTCAGGAAACTCGAAAGGCATAATCAAAGCTTTCAATCCGATTTGGGCGAATTTATCTATGAGGTTTTCATTTTCTTTTATTGTATTCCAATTCCCAATGGCAAAATAATTTTTATCATATCTCTTTTCACTGAGCAAATTTATTATGCTCTTTAATCTCAATTCATCATCAAATAAATCGAAATCTTTAAAATACACACCTTTTGAAATTATACTATCTATTTGCATAGATATATCTTTTAAATCATACAATCTACCATCTTTTATTCCAACAAGTTCTCTGTCATATATATCGTCTCTAAAACTAGTAAATACTTCTATAGTTGATTCATTATTTAAGAAATAATATTTATCTAGATCATTATATATGCTCCTATCTGGGAGATTTACTTTTACTTGATCCTGAATGTTTATGTTCTCTACTTTCTTTTTTATTTCATCTAAACTCCTATCCACTTCAATGCCTAATAAGGTTTCGTTAAATTGTTCAATAGGATTTAAATTAAAATATAAGTCTACAAAAGGAAAATCTTTGGTAGGCTTTAACTCTCCTACTATCGCTATAATGCACTCTGGCAATATGTTTTTTGATAAAGTACTGAATTCATTTATTGTATTCTCTTGTCCATAATAACCTTGAAACACAATAAGAGATGGTTTTTTATCTAACAATTCCTTTTTAAAATTATATTTTGTCACAGCTAAATCAATTAGTTCCAATTCACATTTATCTTTTATGTAGTCTCTTAAATTTCCTGCTAAATACGCAAAATCTATAGGTTCTCTTAGTTTTATCAAACTATATTCTTTATCAAGATTACTCAATTCAGTTCTAACTAAAAAAACTTTCATCTCACCATCTCCTCTTATCGCTTTATTTTTTTATTATACCCTTTTTTAATAATTTAAAAAATATATTGACATCGAACATTTGTTCGTATACAATGAAACTATAATATTTCAGATTGGAGTCCTTTAACATGAATGATAGAATTGTTTTTCATATTGATGTAAACTCAGCTTATCTTTCTTGGGAAGCAGCTTATAATCTACAAATGGGGTCTAATTTAGATTTAAGAGAAGTGCCATCTATCGTTGGAGGGGATCAAGAAAAAAGGCATGGAATAGTCTTAGCAAAATCAATTCCAGCAAAAAAATATGGAATAAAAACTGGAGAAAGTGTATACAGTGCTTTAGAAAAATGTCCCCAACTCATAGTTGTGGAACCACATTACACAAGATATATGAAGGCAAGTAAGGCAATGGTAGATTTCTTGTATGATTATTCTCCATGTATTCAGCGTTATTCAATAGATGAAGTGTTTTTAGACTACTCAAATGGAAATTTGCCATATATGGAAGCTGCTGTAAAGATGAAAGAAGGGATAAAAAAAGAATTGGGATTTACAGTAAATATAGGCATCGGTTCAAATAAGCTTTTGGCCAAAATGGCATCCGATTTTACAAAACCCGATAGGATACATACTCTTTTTTACGATGAAATAGAAGAAAAAATGTGGCCTTTGCCAGTAGAAGATCTCTTCATGATAGGCCATAGAACAAAGAAGAAATTAAATTCAAGGGGGATATTTACAATAGGTGAACTAGCTCGTTTGGATAGAGATTATATATATTCTTGGCTTAAAAAGCCAGGCATTTTGATTTGGGAATACGCAAATGGAATAGAAAACTCTGATGTAAGAGCTGATAAATCAAAAGTCAAATCAGTCGGAAATTCAACTACTCTTCCTTTTGATGTAACAAGCAGGGATGAAGCTTTAAAAGTCCTTTTAGGAATTTCCGAAATGGTGGGAATGAGACTAAGAGAGTTGAATATGAAATCTCAAGTTATATCAGTTTCTCTTAAGACAAGTGAATTTTTCTCTTATTCTCATCAAAAGAAATTGTACATTCCTACTTCATCAACAAATACAATATATAAAATGGTCTCTGCTCTCTTTGATGAAATGTGGGACGGAAATCCGCTTAGATGTTTTTCCATAAGTCTATCATCACTTTTAGATGAAAATTTCATTCAATTGTCTATGTTTGAAGATTTTAATGAAAAAGACATACTATTAGATAAATCCATTGACAACCTTAGAGTCAAGTTTGGACAGGATTCTATAATAAGATCCTCATTCCTTTACTCTGGGATAGACCCTATTATAGGCGGTGTGGTTGCTGAAGAGAGTTATCCTATGATGTCAAGCTATTTATAATATTTTGCGAGGAGATTTATATGAAAATAATTATGAAACCGATTGAAATGATTGCATGGTTCAACAATACAAATTATCCAATTCCTTTGAGATTTAAAATTGAAACTGAGGACAAAACAAATGTTGTTATAAAAATAGATAAAATCATATTTAAAGAAGAAGAAAAAATTGCAGGCAATAGAATGGTCTTATACAGGTGTGAAGGCGTTATTGATAATTTAAAGAGAATATTTGAATTAAAATACGAGCTTGCAACATGCAAGTGGTTTTTATTCAAAATGTAAGCTAACAAAACAAGCATATCTCTCTCCCATCTCCATGATATGCTTAAATTAAATTATTTTCTAACATCTAAGTTTCTACACGCTACTAAATTTGCCCCAGTGTTTAATATGTTTTCTAGTATTACATCTCCTAAAGATATTGGGGCTTTTACTTTAATTTTGTTTATCTCTTCCATGCATTTAAATATCATATCCTTCGGAATAGCTTTATCGGTTTTCACAGGAAGCAACGGAAGTACTCCACCTTCTGCTGCAACAGTAGTCGTTAAAATTCTTCTTGGGTCAGTCACTTCTTGCAGTGCGTAATCTTTACCTCTTGAGCAAGTGTATCCAGTTATTAAATATCCATTTTCTGTATCTTCAACTTTTATTTCACATCCTAAAGGACAGGCGATACATGTAATGTCTCTAATCATTTTCTTCACCTTCAATATCAACTCTTATACTTCCTTTTATATCCCTTATTACATCGCTTTTTAATGGTATTTGAATCATTTCTGAAGGAACTATAATCTTATATTTTTTTTCCTTTAATAATTTATCATCTGTATATATCTTTACTGTTGGATTTCTATATATTTTTCTACTTCTAAAGCATATCAGTGCTCCATTTTCATCATCAAGGGCAATCCTTTGAGGAAGTACATAGTTAAGCTTATCTCCAGCATATACATCTACGTATTTGCTGTTATTTAATTCTCCTCTTACGAATCTAGCTGCATTTCTACCTGCTATTCTACTTTCTCTTGTAACAAAATCCACTATATCATGGACATGTAATACATTCCCGCAAGAAAAAACGCCTGGTATTTCTGTCTGCATATTGCTGTCAACAAGTGCTCCTTTTGTTCTAGGGTCTAAAGTCACTTCAGCTTTTTGACTTAATTCATTTTCAGGAATGAGACCAACAGATAAAAGCAATGTGTCACAACTTATATATTCTCGTGTACCATCAATCTCATTGAATTTATTGTCAACCTCTGCTATAGTAACCCCTTCTACTCTGCTCTTTCCATGAATCTCCACTACTTTATGGCTGAGCAAAAGTGGTATGTTAAAATCATTCAGGCACTGATGAATATTTCTATTGAGTCCACTCGAATGAGGCATGATTTCAACAACTGCCTTTACATTAGCCCCTTCCAAAGTCATCCTTCTTGCCATTATTAGCCCAATATCCCCTGAGCCATATATCACAACTTCTTTCCCAACAAGGTATCCTTCCATATTGATTAATCTTTGTGCCATTCCAGCATTATATACACCAGCTGGTCTAAACCCCTTAACACCAATAGCTCCTGCTGTTCTTTCCCTACAACCCATGGCCAATACAACTGACTTAGCTTTAAAATTCATCAATCCCTTTTCGCCAAGCGCTACTACTTCCTTGTCTTTTGATAAATCCATGACCATTGTATTTAAATACACATCTATATCTCTTTTATAAACTTCTTCAATAAACCTATATGCATATTCCGGGCCTGTAAGTTCTTCTTTAAATTCGTGCAACCCAAAACCGTTGTGAATGCACTGGTTTAATATTCCTCCCAATTCTCTGTCTCTCTCAATTATACACACCTTGTCAGCTCCATTATCTTTAGCTTCAATTGCAGCTGCAAGTCCTGCTGGTCCTCCGCCAATAACTATGCAATCATATTCCATTTAAAGCACCCCTTTAGTTCTACCCACAACAATATTCGATCCTTGGCTTTCTTTTAAAATCTCTTCTACAGGTATCCCTAGTTCTCTTGAAAGTATTTCCAGTACTCTTGGCCCACAAAATCCGCCTTGACATCTGCCTGAGCCTGGTCTAACTCTCCTTTTTATACCATCTACAGTTCTAGCACCTGCATTTCTATGGATAGCTTCTACTATTTCTCCTTCTGTTATCATTTCACATCTACATATTATTTTTTTATAATTTGGATTTGTCTTCAATATCTCTTCTTTTTCAGCATCGCTTAAATCGTAAAAATGAGGGATAGCTCTTCTTTCTTTGACAAAACCTGTCTTTTCGACTAAATCTATATATTTTGCGACAAAATTCCTAACTTCCTCAGCTATAGCAGGAGAAGAAGCTAATCCTGGAGAATCTATTCCACCAAGATGAAGAATTCCCTTTATGTTTTTAGATTCATATATCAAAAAATCACCTTGCGATATAGAAGCCCTTACACCAGCAAACACTCTTATGGTTTCATTTAGTGCTAAATTTGGGACTAATCTTAATGCGACCTCATCGACTTTATTTATCCCTAAATCAGTAGTTCTCGTATCCTCTTTATCTTCTATTGGATCAGATGTTGGGCCTACAATTATATTGCCATGAACAGTTGGTGAGACAAGCACACCCTTCCCAGCTTTAGTTGGCGTAGTAAAAATAACATGCTTAACGATATCAGAAACTTTCTTGTCTAAAATTCTATACTCTCCTCTTCTTGGTTTTACACTGAATTCATAATCACCAGCTAGGTTTGCAATTTCATCGGAATATAGTCCTGCTGAGTTAATCAATATTTTTGTTTGAAACTCAATTCCCTTCTCAGTTCGAACTATAATAGCATCGTCGCCTTTATCTATACCAATAACTTTTTCATCCAAAAATAGTTCTACTCCATTGTCCATAGCATTTTCTATAAAAGCGAAAGTTGCATTAAAAGGGCAAATAATTCCAGCTTCACTGCAGTATAAAGCTTTGGTAACTTCTCTAGAAACATTTGGTTCCATCATTAGTATTTCGTCTTTTTCAATGATTTTTAACCCTTTGACACCGTTCTTTTGCCCATTTTCATATAGCTCTTCAAGTTTTTTCTCATCTTCATCATTAAACGCTAATACTAAAGAACCACACTTATCGAAGGGAATATTTAGTTCTTTTGATAAATCTTCAAACAATCTTGTTCCTCTTACATTAAGCTTCCCTTTTAAAGTGCCATAAGAAGCGTCATAACCTCCATGAACTATAGCACTATTCGATTTACTAGTTCCTTGGCAAACCTCTGTGCCCTTTTCCAGTACTGCTATCTTTAAATTATACTTTGATAGTTCGCGGGCTGTGGCAGCACCTACCACACCCGCACCTATAATTAAACAATCATACATATCCATTACCTCGCTATTTAATCTCTTTCCCAGTCTTTAGACCTTTCTACGGCTTTTAACCATTTACTATATAGTTTTTCTCTCTTTTCAGAATCCATATTCACATCAAAGGTCTTGTCCAATTCCCACTTATTTTTTATCTCTTCTTTGTCTTTCCAAAAACCAACAGCAAGTCCTGCGAGATAAGCTGCACCTTGAGCTGTAGTTTCAGCTATTTTTGGCCTGTCTACAGGAACTCCCAATATATCTGATTGAAATTGCATCAAGAAATTGTTAGCGCTTGCCCCGCCGTCTACTTTCAACCTATTTAGTTTTATTTTTGAGTCTTCTTCCATAGCTCTAATAACGTCTTTAGTTTGATAAGCAATAGATTCAAGAGTTGCTCTGACAATATGTTCCCTTTTTACACCACGGGTTAGCCCTAATATAGCTCCCCTTGCGTACATATCCCAGTGAGGTGCTCCAAGTCCAGTAAAAGCAGGTACTACGTAAACCCCATTAGTATCAGGAACTAAATTTGCATAGTATTCGCTTTGTGGTGAATCATAAATTAACCTCAATTCATCTCTCAACCATTGAATTGCAGCACCAGCAATAAATATACTTCCTTCTAATGCGTAATTTACTTTGCCATCTAGTCCCCAAGCAATAGTTGTCAAAAGTCCATTTTCTGATTTTACTGGTTTTTCACCTGTATTCATTAATAAAAAGCATCCTGTTCCATATGTGTTTTTAGCCATGCCTTCTTCGAAACATGCTTGACCAAAAAGCGCTGCTTGTTGATCTCCTGCATCACCAGCAATTGGAATATTTGCTCCTCCAAATGTTCTTTCATCTGTAGTCCCATATATTTCACTTGAAGGTCTTACTTCAGGTAGCATTGATTTAGGTATGTTAAGTATTTCTAATAGCTCATCATCCCATTCAAGGGTATTTATGTTGTAAATCATGGTACGAGATGCATTTGTATAGTCGGTTACATGCACTTTGCCTCTAGTTAAATTCCAAATAAGCCAAGTGTCCATTGTCCCAAATAGTAAATCTCCTCTTTCAGCTTTTTCTCTAGCTCCTTCTACATTGTCTAGAATCCATTTTATCTTTGTTCCGGAAAAGTATGCATCTATGACAAGCCCTGTTTTTTCTCTAATTAGCTCTTCATATCCTTTTGCTTTTAATTCTTCACATATATCAGCAGTTCTTCTACATTGCCATACAATTGCATTGTAAATAGGTCTTCCTGTGTTCTTGTCCCAGACTACAGTTGTTTCTCTCTGATTTGTAATCCCGATTGCTGCAATTTCATCTGGCCTTATGCCATTTACTTCTAAAACTTGTCTTGCTACACCACTTTGAGTTCCCCATATTTCCATAGCATCATGCTCAACCCATCCTGCTTTTGGATAAATTTGGGCAAATTCTTGCTGAGAAACACCGACAATTTTCCCTTCTTTATCAAAAAGTATTGCCCTACAGCTAGTAGTACCTTGATCAAATGCCATTACATAATTTTTCATTTTATTCCTCCATTCTAATGGTAAGTATATCAATTTTATTATATATTAAATTAAACTCCAAAAAGCACTTTAAATAACAATGCCCCACAAATTCCACCAAGTATTGGTCCAACTACTGGTATCCAAGCATATCCCCAGTCAGATCCACCTTTACCTTTTATTGGAAGAACAAAATGTGCTATTCTTGGCCCTAAATCTCTTGCAGGGTTTATAGCATACCCAGTAGGTCCACCTAGTGATAACCCAATAGCAAAAATCAAAAGTCCTGTAATGAATGGAGCTAATCCTGGTGATATTTCGTTCCTGCCTATAAACAAAATGCCAAACAACAATACTGCTGTGCCGATGAACTCAGTTAAAAAGTTTGCAAAAGTATTTCTAATTGCTGGTGCTGTTGAAAATACTCCAAGTTTTGTTTCTGGACTTTCAGTTTTTTCCCAATGAGGCAGGTATGCAAGATAAACAATACATGCTCCTAAAAACGCGCCTATCAGCTGTGCTGCTATATAGGGTAGAACATTGCTCCAAGGAAAAGAGCCAATAATCGCCAATCCGATCGTAACTGCTGGATTTAAGTGTGCTCCACTAATATCACCAACAGCGTATACTGCCAATGCAACTGCTAGTCCCCATGCAGCTGTAACAACAATCCATCCACCATTTTCAGCTTTAGAGTGTTTTAAAGAAACTCCAGCTACAACTCCTCCCCCAAATATAATTAGAATTGCGGTTCCGACTAATTCTGCCATGAATGTTGACATACATATCCCTCCAATAATTATTTTATTTATATAAGGATAAAAAAATAGAGAGAATAACTCAACGGTTATCTCTCCTCTTTTACCCTTGATATACAAATGAAAAAATGTTTGTAGAATTATAGCTGAATCAGAGCTGGTGTATTTGCTTTATAAAGCAACAGTTCTTTTAATTCATCATCTAATTTTAGTATGGTTATCGAAAAGCCTGCCATATCTAATGATGTCATGTAGTTTCCAACATATGTTTTAACTATTTGAATTCCTCTATCAACAAGTACATCATAAACTCTTGAATTCACAATATTTAGTTCCATTAAAGGAGTTGCTCCCATGCCATTAACCATAACAGCAACTTCATCTCCATTATTTAATTCTAGATTGTCAAATATTTTTTCTAATAGCTCATCCACAATCTCATTGGCGGGTTTTACAATCTCTCTGTGAGTCCCAGGCTCACCATGTATCCCTATTCCAATCTCCATTTCATTGTCTCCTAGAGAAAAACTAGGTTTCCCAACAGCAGGCAAAGTACAAGAAGTTAATGCCATACCCATCGACTTGACATTTTTTATTACTTTTTCCGCTACATTTTTTACTTCCTGTAGACTACCACCCTTTTCTGATTTTGCTCCAGCTATTTTATGAACAAATATAGTCCCAGCAATTCCTCTTCTTCCTGTAGTGTAAGTGCTGTCCTCAACAGCAACATCATCATTAACTATAACCTGTTCTACCTCAATTCCTTCGTCCTTTGCCATATCACTAGCCATTTCAAAGTTCATCACATCACCAGTGTAATTTTTGATGATAAGAAGTACTCCATTTCCAGTGTTTACAGCTTTGATAGCTTCATAAACTTGATCCGGTGTAGGAGATGTAAACACTTCACCAGCTACTGCTGCGTCCAACATTCCTTCACCTACAAACCCTGCATGACTTGGCTCGTGGCCACTTCCTCCCCCACTAACCAGAGCAACTTTTCCAATTTTACGATTGCTCCTAACTATCACATTTAAGTTCTCCAATCTTTTTACATATTGGGGATGTGCTTTTACAAAACCTTCTAACATCTCATCAACTACATTTTCAGGACTATTAATTATTTTTTTCATAAAAATCAATCTCCTTCATTATTTATTTAGTTTAGAAAATTTCTTTGCTTCTTCTGCTTTAACAAGGCAAGACTCCAAACTTCCACCTATATATGCTTCTATAGATCCTGCAATAGCCCCTTCTACTATTGGTGCATCAGCAATTTTAACTTTAATATCGCTTGAGCTGTCAAGTAACATTTCAATTGCCATTTCGGTGCTAAGTATAGCACTGCCTAAATCAGCTAGTACTAAAACTCCATCTCCTGAATCTGCTTTTTCAATTGCGTTGGCAATTTTTACCGCATCTGTTCCGAGACTGTTGTCGTCTAGTCCGCCTGCTGAAATTATTTTTTGTTCTTTTCCTGCCATTTCTCTACACATTTCAACGACGCCTTCTGAAATCTTATTGCTGTGTGAAACTATTACAATGCCAACCATTTATTCACCCCTTATTTCAAATAATTTTCTAAAATGGATTTTAATAATAGTGTAAAAGATGTAGCCCCTGGATCCTGGTGCCCAATAGATCTTTCTCCTAAATAGCTAGCCCTTCCTTTTGTGGCAATTATTGTCTTAGTATATTCAACACCGTTCTCAGCAGCATTTATTGCATTTTCTAAGGCTTGTTGTATGCTCCCACCAGAATCAATAGCTTTTACGAATGCTTCATACGCTGGTTCCATAGCATCAATTATTGTTTTTTCACCTTTTGTTGCCTTTCCCCTTTCTTTCACTCCATCTAATGCCGCTTTAAACATTTGGCATAGAATATTTGAATTTATGGTATCTTCTTTAATTGCGTTGGCCGCTTTTAAAAACATTGTTCCATATAATGGACCACTTGCACCTCCTACTGTAGAAACTAGACCCATTCCTACTTTTTTCAGCACCTCTTTTAAATCTGAATCATTTTCGCTGATTTTATCTAATACAGCATTAAAACCTCTGGCCATATTAGTCCCATGATCAGCATCTCCAATTTCAGCATCTAATTGTGTGAGAAAATCTTTATTTTCAACAATTACATCTCTCATTGCTTTTATATAGCTATAAATACTTTTCTCCATATTATCCTCCCAAAATATTAAGAATTCCAAAGTTCTTTCTTAGTTGTAGAAACAGCTATTCCTCCTGCATTCAGGCATTGATAGACTTCATTTTTAGTTTCTACCAATCCACCAGCAATCACATTGATATTAGGTATCTCCGCTTTAATTTTTGATATTGCTTTTGGTATCACACCTGGCATGACTTCTACTAAATCAGGATTTACTTTTTTAATATTTTTTATGTTTAATTCTATAGAAAGAGAATCTATTACAAAAAGTCTTTGTACAACTCTTAAATCTTTCTGTACTGCAGTTTCAGCTATGTTGTTTTTAGTTGTTATGATTCCACATTTCCCATTAAATTTCTCGTGTATAAAATCCACTACGATAGGATTAGATGCAAGCCCTGTAAGCATGTCAACATGAATAAATGGAAATTTATGAGCTTTTAGTATGCTATCCACAATATATGTATATTCCATGATATCAGAGTTTAAAATGAAAATAACAGGAGAATTAGAATTTATTGCTAATTCCAAATCATTTTTCCCTTTTATCGCTGCTATCACTGGGTTTTCCTCTAATATCTGAGTTAAATCAACCCTTCTCATAATACTACCTCCTAAGTAATAACGATTTCCTATGCTCTATAAAAAAAGACATAAAATGAAAGAGGACTTAAAGACTCTCTCATCTCATGTCTTTGTTAAATTTCATTGTTTAACTAAGTCTATGATAATACAGTTAAAACCATATGTCAACTGCGTAAAAAGAATTTTTTGAAAATTCTATGTTTTTAATTTAACAAAGTTTTTAGTTAGTCTATTTCAACTCCTCCAAATAAAGCTAACCCTCTGAATACTACAGTAGGTGCGTTTTCAATAACTTGTCTTTTATGATTCATAGAATATCCACCAAATAGTGGAGTGCCCTCGATTTTTACATTCCAATCTTGTGGTATGGTGATCTCTATACCTCCAAATATTGCATTTGCCTCTATTACAATGACTTTTTTTGTAGTTTTTACATTTGTTAAATCTATCTCAATTCCGCCAAAAATTGCATTTAATTTAGCTCCTGCAAAATCCTCATTAATAACCTTCAGTTCCAATCCGGAGAACAAAGCAGTATGAGATATAAAATTATCCTTGATCGTGTTCTTTTCGAAATCATTGGAATCAAAATCGGTATCAAAATCAACTTTTATTTTTTTTTTGTTTTTTTCACTCTCAAATATCATATTTATGCCCACGATAATCAAAACTGAAGGCAAGAAATAGCTCATAATTCCTTTATTCAAATAGTTGAGTTTATTTAATTGGATAATCACTCCAAATATTAAAACAATAGCGCTAAATACCTTAGATTTTGTTTTGTCAAATAAAGATCCAAGGCCATAAAATACTATTAATAGTGGCCAATAAGTCCTCAGTATATCTCCAAAATAAAATATATCTAGTTCGTCTAAAAGAAATAAAACCCCTAGAATTATGAGAATAATACCTGCAACATGTCTACTTTTCAATCAAATCCCTCCTGTTTATTCATACTTTTGCTTTTTTTGCTACCGCTACCGAGGCATCAATCACAGCTGAGCGAAAGTTTTTTCCCTCCAATTCCTTAACTCCTTCGATAGTAGTCCCTCCAGGTGAACACACTTTATCTTTTAATATCCCTGGATGTTCTTTTGTTTCCAAAACCATTTTAGCAGCACCTAAAACGGCTTGAGCAGCAAATGTATATGCCTTATCTCTTTTCATGCCCAAAAGAACAGCTGCATCAGCCATTGCTTCAATCATCATATATACAAATGCAGGTGAAGATCCACTTACTGCTGTAACCGCATCCATTAAATCTTCTTCTATAACTTCTACTTTACCAAAAATACTAAATATTGACAACAAATCATTAATATCATTTACATCTAACCTCTCATTAGCATATAATGCAATCATTCCTTCACCTACCATTACAGGAGTGTTTGGCATTATGTTCACAAACTTAGTTTCATTGTTTAAGTTTTTCCTCATAAAGTTTGAGCTTATACCTGCGGCAATTGATATGACTATAGCATTTTTCTTTAATGCTTCTCTTATTTCGATCAATATATTTTCATATTGGTGTGGTTTTACAGCAAGCACTAAATAATCTGCATTTTCTGCAACTTCACTAGTGTCTTCTAGTACTTTTATATCGTATGTATTTTTAATTTTTTCTCTTGTTTCAACTGTTTTTGCAGTTGCTATGATATTTTCCTTGCCAAATTCATCTGATTCTATAAGCTTCTTAATCATTGCTTCCCCCATATTACCAGCGCCAATGAATCCAATTGTTTTATTCAATTTTATCCTCCTTTGTTGATTTCTTTGATTTATTTAAAATTACCCTGTAAATTAATGATGCACTAATAGACAAAACAACTCTCATTATAACTGCCAATAAAAACTCTCTTGAAGTTGGGTCTGTTATTGTTCTCCCTATAACAGTAGAAATAATCATCATTGGCATAAGCCCAATAATCGATGCTGTCATATATTTATAATAAGAAATTCGTAATGAGCCAAAAAACATGTTGACAATATCATGAGGTAATAAACCAACTATTCTTATGATAAATGCTGAAAACCATTCATTGTCTTTTACAACTGAATAAAATTCATTTAGTTTATCATATCTTGATAATATCTTTTCCTTTAAAAAATCTCCAGATGAATAACCAATTTTATATGAATATGTTAACCCTATTGCTACCCCTAATATATTCAATGGTATCGCCCAATATAGCGGAAAAATTAATCCAGAAGCTATATACAAAGCCATTATAGGTCCTACTATTGACATGGATTTTATTAAATATAGGATTAAAATTAATATGCTTGCAATAATCCTGTTTCTAGGTGACATATTTAGTATATTGTCAACTGTAATTTCTTCACCAAATATTAAATATATAATTATTCCAATTATTATCAATACCGCAGTTATGATTTTTTTATAATTAAATAAATTATCGCTACTTTTTTTTGTCATTTATAATCTCCATAAAAAATATTTAACTCATTAACAAAAATAGAGTCTCTTTAATAGATACCCATATAAAGCTAAATACTCAATTAATTTATAAAATCCCCTGCATTTTATTACAGGGGATTTTTAAAATTATTTATCTCTTTGAATATCCATTTTTTCTTTAATTACAGCCTGTGCTGCTGCTAATCTTGCAATTGGAACTCTATAAGGTGAGCATGATACATAATTCAACCCAATTCTATGGCAGAATTCAACTGAATTTGGCTCTCCACCATGTTCTCCGCAAATTCCAAGTTTAATTTCTGGTCTGGTTTTTCGTCCTAGTTCTACAGCCATTTGCATTAATTTGCCAACGCCTTCTTGGTCAATAGTTTCAAATGGGCTCTTTTTGAAAATGCCTTTCTCTACATATGCATCTATAAACTTACCAGAGTCATCTCTTGAGAATCCGAAAGTCATCTGAGTTAAGTCATTTGTCCCGAAGCTAAAGAACTCAGCCTCTTTGGCTATATCGTCAGCAGTTACGCAAGCTCTAGGTATTTCAATCATTGTACCTACTAAATATTTCAATGAGTCATTTCTTTCTTCAAATACTTTCTTTATTTCATCTTCTACTTCTTTCTTTACATATGCTAATTCTTCCTTAGCTCCAACAAGTGGTATCATAATTTCAGGAATAACTTGCATATTGTCGTTTTGTTTTAAATCCAAAGCAGCTTCAATAATTGCTCTAACTTGCATTCTATAAATTTCAGGATAAGTCACTGCTAATCTACATCCTCTATGCCCAAGCATTGGATTTAATTCATGCAATTCTTCAATTCTATCAGCTAATTCGCTATAAGGCATACCCATTGATTCAGCTAAAGCTTCAATGTCTGATTTTCTAGTTGGCAAGAATTCATGCAATGGTGGATCCAATAATCTTATAGTTACTGGTCTTTCACCCATAACTTTATATATCTCATAAAAGTCATTTCTTTGTAATGGCAATAACTCTGCTAATGCCTTCTCTCTTTGTTCCAATGATTTAGAAACTATCATTCTTCTAACAGCTGGAATTCTAGCTTCATCAAAGAACATATGCTCAGTCCTGCAAAGACCTATTCCTTCAGCTCCGAATTTAACAGCTGCTGCAGCATCTCTAGGTGTATCGGCATTTGTTCTAACTTTTAATCTTCTAGCTTCGTCTACCCAAGACATGAATATCCCGAATTTACCAGATAGCTCAGTTTGAACTTTAGGAATTTCTCCTAAATATACATTTCCAGTCGAACCATCTATCGATATATATTCTCCTTCTCTGATAACAAGTGAATTAGATCTAATCTCTTTAGCTTCTTCGTCAACTCTAATATCGCTGCAACCTGCAACACAGCATTTTCCCATTCCTCTTGCAACAACAGCTGCATGAGATGTCATTCCACCTCTTGCAGTTAATATTCCTTCAGCTAGTACCATTCCTTCAATATCTTCAGGAGATGTTTCTTGTCTAACTAAAATTACTTTTTCACCTTTCTTAGAAGCTTCCACAGCCTCCTCAGCTGTAAAGTAAACTTTTCCTGATGCTGCTCCAGGAGATGCAGGCAATCCTTTTGCAATAGGTTTTGATGATTTTAATGCTTTTTCATCAAATGATGGATGCAATAGTTGGTCTAATTGATTTGGTTCGATTCTCAATATAGCTTCTTCTTTTGAAATAACTCCTTCATCTACTAAGTCAACAGCTATGTTTATAGCAGCATGAGCAGTTCTTTTACCATTTCTTGTTTGAAGCATATAGAGCTTTCCTTTTTCAATTGTGAATTCAACATCTTGCATATCTCTATAATGTGCTTCCAATATATGAGCAATTCTTTGTAATTCTTGGTATGCTTCTGGCATAACTTCAGCTAATTCTGAAATAGGTTTAGGAGTTCTTATACCAGCAACAACATCTTCGCCTTGAGCGTTGACTAAAAATTCTCCGTATAATTTATTCTCTCCTGTAGCTGGGTTTCTTGTAAATGCAACCCCAGTCCCTGAAGTTTCTCCCATATTGCCATATACCATTGATTGAACATTAACAGCTGTTCCCAAGTCATTTGGGATCTCATTTAATCTTCTATAAACGATAGCTCTAGGATTGTTCCAAGAAGCAAATACTGCTTTTATAGCTAATTCCAATTGTTTCATTGGTTCTTGAGGAAAATCTTCATTCATTTCTTTTTTATAAAGCTCTTTGTATCTTTCTACTAAAACTTTCATATCGTCTGCATTTAAGTCAGTATCTAATGCAGCGCCTTTTTCTTCTTTTAATCCATCTAATATTGCATCGAATTTTGATTTAGAAAGACCCATTGCAATATCAGAGAACATTTGAATAAATCTTCTGTAGCTGTCATATGCAAATCTTTCGTTGTCAGTCGACTTTGCAAGCCCTTTTACAGATACATCATTTAAACCTAAATTTAAAATAGTATCCATCATCCCAGGCATTGAGAAAACTGCACCAGACCTTACTGAAACTAGTAAAGGATTTTCTGTATCAGAGAATTTTTTGCCAGTTTGTTCTTCAACTTCTCTTAAGTGCTCATAAACTTCTTCAAGAAGTTCAGGCCATAATTGTTCTCCTTCATCATAGAACCTAAGGCAAGCTTCAGTTGTAATTGTAAATCCAGGAGGAACTGGTAACCCAAGATTTGTCATTTCAGCTAAGTTAGAGCCTTTCCCACCTAACAGGGATTTCATTTCCTTTGAACCTTCTTTAAACGAATACACATATTTTTTTGCCATATAAACCCTCCTTGCTCTTTCATTAGAACTTGTATTTTAATTTGATTAACTAACTCATTAAATTTAAATGCATGAATAATTATAGCATAAAATCTATCATTTGTCACAATATTTTACAAAAGATTTTACCCATCGATTTTTAATATACCCAGATTAAAAAAAGTTTAACGAAAAAAGTGAATGGTTTTAGCCACTCACTTTAATATACATTGTGTATCGCTTTATCTATTACATCCATACTCGCTTCATGTATAGATTCACTTACCGTTGGATGAGCAAATATCATACTGACAAGCTCATTTGCAGTTGCTTCAAGCCTTACTGCTAATCCACCGATTTCTATTAGCTCCGTTGCATTTAAACCAGCGATGTGCATCCCCAATACTTCTTTTGTATTAGAATCTATGATTATCTTTACGATTCCCGAAACATCTCCCGTGATTACAGCTTTGCTATTACCATACAATGGGAACCTGCCAACTTTATAATCTATTTTATTTTTTTTGGCATCTTGTTCTGTAATTCCTACACCTGCCAATTCAGGTTTAGTATAAACGCAAAATGGTATAGTATTAAAATCAATATGAAAATTTCCACCACAAATTGTATCAGCAACTACAATTCCAGCACTAGAAGCCTGGTGTGCTAATTGTATGCCATCTGTACAATCTCCAATAGCATAAATGTTGTCAATGTTGGTTTTAAATAGTTCATCTGTTTCAATGCCTTTCTTGTTGAACTTTACACCTGATTGCTCTAGGCCTATATCTTCAATATTTGGACGCCTGCCTGTTGCCATCAGTACAACATCGGAACTAATATAAGTCTGTATGTCCTCAGTGATTATTTCAGTCTTTAGCCCTTTCCCGTTTTTTGAAATACTCACTACTTTCGCATTTTTGTATATGTCTACATCTTTGTCTATCAAGTTTTCTTCAAGATAAGATGCAATTTCATAGTCCATATTTGCTATTAAACTAGGCAGCATCTCTACAATTGTAACTTTTGTTCCTAAGTTAGAATATATATTGGCAAATTCTACTCCAATAACCCCGCCTCCTACAATCAACATGCTATCAGGTATATAATCTATTTTCAACAAGTCATCGCTAGTCAATACACCATCTAATCTATTGCCTTCAATAGGTATAAGCATTGGTCTTGAACCAGTTGCTATAACGATCTTGTCAAACTGCATGATTTTTAACCCTTGAGGTGTTGTAATCTCTATTTCGCGGTTATTGATAAGTTTTCCTCTCCCATTAACTAATTCAACATTGTTTTTGTTAAATAGAGTTTTTACACCTTCAACAAGTTGATTTACAACTAAATCCTTTCTAACATTTAACAACTCAAAATCAAGTTTAATATTGTCGATTTTTAACCCCAATGATAAACTATCTTTAATTAATAGATCGTATATTTCAGTCGAATGAAGTAGAACTTTTGTAGGTATACAGCCTTTATTTAAACACACTCCTCCTATATCTTTATCTTCAATAACTGTAACTTCAGCTCCTAATTGTGCCAATCTAATAGCACAAACATATCCCCCAGGCCCTGATCCTAACACTCCCACTCTCATCTAATCACCTCACTAACTTGGCAAATGGATTTTCAAGCGCTTTTTTCAACTCTTGTAAAAACATCGCAGCTACTGCCCCATCAACCGTTCTATGGTCTGCCGTTAAAGACAGATTCATGATTGGCAATACTATGATTTGCCCATTCTTTACTATTGGTTTATCAATTATGGCATTTATGCCGAGAATAGCAGATTGAGGTTGATTGATTATTGGGGTAAAGCTCTCTATGCCGAATTTCCCAATATTTGTTATTGTAAATGTGCCATTTTCTAATTCATTTGTTGTTAACTGGTTTGTTTTGGCTCTATATGTGAGGTCTTTAATCTCTAATGAAATTTGCTTTAAAGATTTGATGTGACTATTTTTTACAACTGGAACCAACAGCCCTTCTTCCAGTGCTACTGCAACCCCCATGTTTACATAGTTTCGAGTTATTATCTCATCTTCAATAAGGGTGCTATTTAAAAGCGGAAAGTCCAACAACAGAACTGATGTTATTTTTACAATCAAATCTGTGTAAGTGATTTTATAGTCATTGGATATTTCTTCTTTTATATCATTCAATTTTGTCATATCTACAGAAATTGTGTAGTTTACTGTTGGAGCCGTAAAAGCGCTCTGTGTCATTCTCTCGGATATAACTTTTCTCATTGTGCTCATTGGAATTCTCTTCTCAACGGGCTGTACCAAATTATCATAAGCTTTGTTTGCGCTCAATCTTAAGACATCTTCTTTGTCAATTCTTTCTTTTTTATCTATGCTACCAGCATCTAAACCAAGTTCTTCAGCAACTACATTCGCTGTAGGGGTCATTCTAATCTTTTTTCTATTCTCTAATTCTCTTTCTATATCTTCTAATACTATCCTTCCATTTGGTCCCGTCCCTTTAATCTTTGTGTAATCAATCTTATTTTCTAACGCCATTTTCTTTGCCACTGGTGATATCTTTATCTTTTCATCAGTTTTAGCTGTTGCTTCAACTGGTTTTTCTATTTTTTCATTGCTTTTTTCTTCTTGAGGTGATTCCGTTTTAGCATTACCAAGTAAGTTAGAAATATCTTCACCTGCTTTTCCGATGATGGCTACGGGTTTTAGACAGTCTACCGTTTTGCCTTCATCCTCTATAATTTTAAGCAATACACCATCCTCATCAGCTATAACGTCATTAGTCAATTTATCTGTCTCTATGCTGAAAAGTTTATCACCATTTTTTACCTCTTCATTTTCTTTCTTATGCCACTTAATTATTTTCCCATTTTTCATTGTCAAGCCAAGCTTTGGCATTACTATAATTCTAGCCATAACAATCCCCCTCTATTTACAAATGAAAAATCCCTTTTCTTGTGCTGACTCGATTGTCTTTCTAACATCAACTCTCAATGGCCCATTTTTGGTAATTTTAAATTCATAAGCATCCCCGCTTTTAAAAGGCAATTCTCGTTCCCCATCCAAAGCCATTATTCCATTGAAATTAAATTCAATCCTAAAGCTTTCATCTATTTTATGGATCACAGGTTCATCAATTCTAATAGTTTTCATAGTACCAGCGGCAATTGGCGCGAGATAGTAGTTGTTTCCTACATTTAAATTAATGCTGGCACCGAAATCATCTTTATCTGTAATTATCTTTTTAACTCCTACTATTGTTGAAAAACCAATTGCAGCAGGATGAGCATTAGAAACGATAACTTTCACTATATCCTCTTCATTCCATATTGCTCTAGAACCGACATATGTCTGTTTTGATATAACACAATCCACTAAAGCTATATCCACGAGTTTTGATTTTTTAAAAATCTCTATTCTCTTGTCTCTTATACATGTTCTATCTTTATCGCACATATTCATTGCAATAGCAGAAGCAGCCATACCTGCTACTGTACCTTCTATCATCCTCGGGTATACATTGTTTGTACCAGTGGATATCCCAATGATTGGAATAGATGAATTCCCTTTAGCAACAGCTCTTAACGTTCCATCTCCACCAAGAACCACAATTACGCCAACATCTAATTCTTCCATCAACTCAGCTGCTATAATAGTGTCTTTTAAGTTTCCTTGTACTTTCATATCCAATATTTCAACCGGCACTTTAAGTTCTTTCGATAATTTCAAATCTTCTATGGCTTTATGCCCAATTAAAAAAGTATCAGGCATAATGTAAATTTTTTCTACACCTGTGCCTTGTGAGGCTAAGATAATTCTCTTTACTATATTTATCTTCTCATTATTATCAACAACAGTTGCATGAGATACAAGCCTTCTTATATCTTTGCCTGATGCTGGATTTGCTATGATTCCCATGGACTTCATATTATCACCTCTTTTAAGAGGCAACTTAAAGTTGCCTCTCTTAGAACATAGTTTTAACAGCTTTTACTATATCTTCCGCATTAGGAACATAATAATCTTCAAGTACTGGCGAAAATGGAACAGGAGAATTTACAGCGCATAATCTTTTAATAGGTGCATCTAAATTATCAAAGCACTCTTCAGCGACCATTGCAGAAATTTCTCCAGCAAAGCTTCCTCGTTTATTCTCCTCTGAAACAATAAGCAATTTGTTTGTCTTTTCGATTGATTTAAACAGAGTTTCCTTATCAAATGGGAATAAAGTTCTCGGATCAAAGATCTCTATTTCTATGCCATCTTTGGAAAGTTCTTCAGCAGCTTTCAAAGCTTCATGCACCATTCTTCCAGTAGCTGCAACTGTCAAATCTTTTCCTTCTCTTTTAATGTCTGCCTTGCCGAACTCGATTGGTTTAGCGTTTTCATCAACTTCTCCTCTTACACCGTATAAAATCTTGTGTTCAAGGAATACAACTGGGTTATCATCTTCAATGGCCTTAAGCATTAGTCCATATGCGTCATTTGGACAACTTGGATAAACAACTTTTAACCCAGGTATATGAGCCAACCAAGCTTCTAATGATTGAGAGTGCTGAGCGGCAGCTCTAGTTCCAGCCCCAAGTGGGAGTCTGACGACCATTGGAAGTTTTATCTTGCCACCAACCATATATCTCATTTTTGCAGCCTGATTTACTAATTGATCTGCTCCAACTGTGACAAAATCTATAAACATCAATTCTGCAATAGGTCTTGTTCCAGTCGCTGCAGCACCAACAGCACATCCAATTATTACCCCTTCTGATATAGGTGTGTCTCTAACCCTCTCTGCTCCGAATTCATCAAACATTCCCGCAGTTACTCCAAAGCATCCTCCAAATGCGCCAACATCTTCGCCCATTACAAATACTGTCGGGTCTTCTCTCATCTTTAAACTCATTGCTTCTCTTATTGCTTCCATCATGCTTAGATTTTTCATTTTTCTACCTCCTCTACTATATCAGTATAGATGTCTTCTACAACAGACTCTATTGGAGGCCATGGACTCTCCTCAGCAAACTTAATTGCTTCCTTTATTTCACTGGATATTTGGCTATCTATATCATTTAATTCTTCTTTGCTCAAAATGTTATTATCAATCATGTAATTTATCAACCTTGGAATAGGGTCTTTGCTCATCCATTCAGCTACTTCTTCTGCTGGTTTGTATTTAGCTGGATCGCCTTCAAAGTGGCCATGATGTCTGTAAGTTTTGCATTCTATTAAACTTGGGCCTTGCCCATTTCTTGCTCTTTCAATGGCTTCTCTTGCTGCCTCATAAACAGCGAATATATCATTTCCGTCAACAACAACACCTGGTATATTGTATGCCACAGCTCTATCTGCAATGTCTTGAATTGCTTGATGTCTAGATTGATGCATGGAAATTCCATAAAGGTTATTCTCACATACAAATATTACTGGGAGTCTCCATATGCTTGCTAGATTTAACGACTCATGAAAAGTTCCTTGGTTAGTAGAGCCATCTCCGAAAAAACATGCACACACTTGATCTGTGCCTCTTAATTTTGCACTTAATCCAGCGCCTGTAGCAATATTTTGTCCTGCGCCAACTATTCCGTTTGCACCAAGAATCCCTCTTGTTGCATCTGCAATATGCATGGATCCTCCTTTTCCTTTACAATATCCTGTTTCTCTGCCATATAATTCTGCCATCATGTATTTTACATCGCCGCCTTTAGCAATTATGTGCCCATGTCCTCTATGGGTACTTGTGATATAGTCATCTTCTCTAAGGTTCGCACAAACTCCTGTAGCAACGGCTTCTTCGCCAATATATAAGTGTACGAATCCATGTATTTGTCCTTCAGCAAACAATTTACTTGCATTGTTTTCAAATTCTCTAATTTTCTTCATAGTCTTATACATTTCTATTATCTTTGTATTATTGAGTTCCAAAATAATCCCCCTCCTTACTTAATCTCTACTTCGACACATGCCAATGCTGCTTCTATGCTGTCATTTTTGTCCCCAAATTCAGCGATGTACAATCCTGAGACTGTCAAGCCTCCCTTTACAACGACCACCTCCTTTTCCCCAACTGGCAAACTCTCTTTTACTTTATCTATATCTACTTCCTCAGGTCTGCTAACCGCAACAGTTGCCTTTACTTTTATGCCATTATCTAAATCTCTTATGTTCAAAATTTCAGTTAATCCACACAAGCAAGAATGTGAAACAGCATCCTTTACAGCTTTTTTAGCTGCATTAGTGACATCCTGGCCGTGAAAATCACAGCCCATGCCAAATTCAACTATGAATCTTTTCATTAGTCCACCACCTTTCAAATTTCATTTCAATCATTATTAATGCAATTATCATGCCAAACGATTTATCTATTTAAAGCCTTGAATTTCTTGTGCAAACCAAATGAGCATAAAAAAATTCCCACTTATGAAAATAAAAGTATCATAAATGGGAATTCAAATAATAATTCTACCTGAATTCTTTTGGATTTATATTGTAACATTTTAGTTTCCTATATATAGTCGATTTGCTCATTCCCAACAATTCACAAGCTGCTAGGACATCTCCTCGTGTCTTAGTTAAGGTTTTTTTAATTGCCAATTTCTCTCCATCGGTAATTGTAAAAACATCTGAATCTTCATCTACAACTGTTTCTTTAAAAAAAATATCTTTAGGTAAACACTCGGATGTTATTACATTGTCTTCGCATAAGTAATATGCTCTCTCAATTGTGTTTTCAAGCTCTCTTACATTTCCATACCAAGAATATAAATTTAATCTATTCAAAAAATCCTCTGAAAAAGACTTAGATGTTCCATTTGTTTTATTTAATCTAGATAAAAAATGTTGTGCTAACAAAAACACATCTCCTGTCCTATCTCTTAATGGCGGAATATAGACTCTAAAAACATTAATCCTATAATACAAGTCCTCTCTAAAATTCTTCTTTCTGACCTCATCAATCAAATTTCTATTGGTTGCAGCAATTATTCTAACATCAATTTTCTTTGGCCATTTTCCACCAATTCTTGTGACAGTAAAATCATCTAGAACTCTTAAAAGTTTCGCTTGAAATTCTAAAGGCAACTCACCTATTTCATCTAAAAATATAGTACCCTCATTTGCTAGCTCAAACTTCCCTATCTTGCCTTCTTTGTTTGCCCCTGTAAAAGCTCCTTTCTCATATCCAAAAAGTTCGCTTTCAAATAGATCTTTTGGCAATGATGCACAATTTATTGCTACAAATGGGCCATTGCTCCTATTGCTCATGTTGTGAATTGCATGAGCAAATAATTCTTTGCCTGTTCCACTTTCCCCTTCAATGAGTACGCAACCCTTTGTTCTAGCAAACTTTTGTGCATCTTTTATTGATCTTTTTAAAACGTCGCTATTAGTTACTATATCATCAAATGTATAAATTGCTTTATTCCCAGAAACTACATTGACCGTATGTTGCACACTTCTCATCTCTTTAAAGGAAATTGCCATACCTTTTGTTTTTTCTTCAATGCTAATATTGGAGACCTTTACACTGCAAGGGATTTTCTTGTCATTAACAATAAACACCCAATCAATTCTATCTTTAAATGCTTCAGGATGCTTGAATATTCTAGTTCCCAAAATATCTCTTATGTCAACATCATAAAGTGTATTTGCATCA
This sequence comes from Soehngenia saccharolytica DSM 12858, assembly GCF_059568515.1. Classification (NCBI taxonomy): domain Bacteria; kingdom Bacillati; phylum Bacillota; class Tissierellia; order Tissierellales; family Tissierellaceae; genus Soehngenia; species Soehngenia saccharolytica. Next base: position 49,805 of record NZ_JCANTN010000001.1, read on the forward strand.
ACACCCAATATTTTCTCTCCAGATTTATTCACCAATTTTATTTTATAGTCATCCGTAACTATCATAATGCCATCTGAAACTGCTTCTACAGAACTCTTTAGCATCGCATGGGATTGATAAAGGAGCAATTGATTTTCCATAGAATAACTTGCAGCTACTACTATTCCCAAAGTATGGCTATGAGCTTTATCTGAATGGCCAGACATATCCAAACACCCAATTATTTCACCATTTGCGCTATGTATAGGTGCTGCTGAGCATGTCCAATTATGGTGGCTATTGCAATAGTGTTGGGCTCCTATTACTTGAAGTGGTCTGTTTTCATATATACTTGTGCCAATAGCATTTGTTCCTACGCATTCTTCAGACCAAAATGCTCCAGGAACAAAATTTAAATTTCTAGTTTCTTTTAAAATTTTCTCTTCCCCTATAACTTCTAAAATAAGGCCATTTTTATCAGTTAATACAAGAGCAAATCCCGTTCCCATGACCAAATCATTTAAATTTTCCATAATTGGCAATGCTATTGCAATCAACTCTTTATTCTTTTCTTTTTCTCTTTCTAATTGTTCTTTAGAGATTAATTTACCTTGCCCCAGATTTATGTCAAGTGAATTCTTAGAACACCTTATCCAAGACTTCTTTATATAATCATCAACATCATCCTCCAAAATGCCTTCCATAACAAATTTTGTCCAGTTTTCTTTATATTTCTCCAATATTTCTTCAACCATTCTTCTCACCTCACAATTTAAAAAAATTGGTTTCAGATCCATTAGCTACAGCGGCCACTATACCTTCATCATCATTATTATATAATTCATGCTTTAAACAATCTTTAATGAATGGGTGAAATTCTTTTGTTAGTACTTCTCTTTCATTGATAAAATGCAAACTCCCTTCATTATTTGCCACGACTTGATTTGTTGTAATTTCTCCAAAATAAATATAATTTATAAATAGGCAATCATTTAAATTTAAGGCTATGAACTTTAATTTTAATGAAGTAATATCAGACTCTTTCAATCTGGTTTCTTCGCTAATCTCTCTAAAAACCGCAATATCTGGATTAAAGAGCTCTTCTTTTTCGATATGACCTCCTACTCCATACCATAACCCTCCGCCAATAAGATTGTCTGCATTTCTTTTTTGAAGAAGATAAGAATTTTTGTATTTCAAGAAGGCTGTAACAAAATAATTAATTACCATATATATCACCATAATATTTATACCCTATTGAATATCAATGAACTTTCTAATTATAAGCAAATTTGTTATAATATCAACATATTATAATTGGAGGATTTATTATGAAAATGAAATTTATGATTTTATTAACTGTTATAACAATGATATTATCAGGATGCACAAATGGTGTATCTCCTGAAAAAGCTTCAATGTCAACATCTAAAGAGACTGCGAAAAATGATTTAATTTATTTCATAATGACAGACAGATTCTATGATGGAGATCCAACAAATAATTATGATGTAGATAAAACTGATCTTAAAAAAAGGCATGGGGGAGATTTAAAGGGTATAATTGAAAAATTGGATTACATTAAATCTCTTGGTACTACAGCTATATGGCTTACTCCTGTAATGGAAAATGAAAAAGACGGTTATCACGGCTACTGGATTAACGACTTTTATAAAGTTGATCCCCACTTAGGGACTATCGATGATTTAAAGTTACTAGTTGATGAAGCTCATAAACGTGATATGAAAGTTATTTTAGATTATGTGGTAAACCATGTAGGCTATGACTCCCCATGGCTAAATGATCCTAACTATAAAGATTGGTTTAATGAAAACCAAGAGATTTATAATTGGAATGATCAAACACAAGTAGAAAATGGTTGGCTTTTAGGACTACCTGACTTAAACTTTGACAATCCCGATGTTGTAGATTTCTTCTTAGAGAACTCACTATGGTGGATAAAAGAAACAGGAATAGATGGATTCAGATTAGATACTGTAAAACACGTGCCAAAAGAATTTTGGTCAAAATTTACATCAAATATTCTTGACAAATACCCAGATTTCTTTTTTTTAGGAGAAGTATGGTCAGAAAATGTTCATTACATTGAACAGTATGAATCTACTGGGATCACAGGTTTTACAAATTATCCACTATACAAAGCTATCACTACTACTTTCAATGAATATGGAAAATCCAGCAAGTTAAAAAATGCTATCAAAGTAGATATGAAAGTGCTAAACAATCCAAATAATGCCATATTTATCGATAATCACGACAACCCAAGATTCATATCAAAGCATAGGCATTTTGCAGACGAGTACTATAAAGAAGCTTTAACTTTTATTATGACATACCCAGAAATTCCAGTAATATATTATGGAACTGAAATTGGCATGGAAGGAAAAGAGGACCCATTGAATAGAGCGGATATGGAATGGGAAAAAACTGAAAATTCACCTAAGCTAGAATATTTCAAATCGCTATCAAAATTAAGAACAAATGATGTCATAGCCAATGGAGAATTTATATTATTAGAAACAGATGATGATTGTATAGCTTACCAGTATATTAATGACAAAGACAGCATTATAATCGTCATGAATTTAAATAACAAAGATAAGAACTTTGAATTGAAAATTAGCGGAAGCTCAAAGAAATTATATGAATATGACAGTCAAGACAAAATAAAAATTTCTAATGGAATTGTAAATATAAATCTGCTACCATTAGAAATCAAAATTTATTCTACTGTTAAACTTTAGTGTGAATGCTTATGATGAATATCAGGTGTATGTGCATGAGTATGAATTAATTTTTCATGTGTGTGTTCATGAGAATGATACCCTCTTACATCATAATCATGATAATGGTTATGATGTAAGTCATCGTGTCTATGAGAATGTTCATGAACAATAGATTCATGAGAATGCTCGTGAATGTGATTTTCCTCAATCGTAAAGTAAACCCCTAAAATCATAATTACTAAAGATACAATAAATCTAAGTTCGATTGCTTCATCAAATAAACTCCAAGATGTCAAAACACCTACGAAAGGAGCTATGGAATAATAAGCACTAGTCCTAGCTGCACCTAAATCTCTTTGAGCTCTTATATACATATAAATGCTAAGTCCATACGCCAAATAACCTAGTATTAAAGCTGAAATTATGTAAATGAAATTTATTTCAATGGATTGTAAATACATCGCGATCATTAATGCCGCAAAACCAGAACCTAGCCCTTTTATTATAACTACATCTATCGGATTTTTTATAGAAAGCTTTCTAGTGACATTGTTTTCAAAGCCCCATGAAATAGTCGCTAACAAAACGAATATAGCTCCTACTGAAAAATCAATCCCTTCAATTGTATCTAATGACAATATGATAGAAGATAATGTGATTAATCCAATCGCTAGCCACATTTTGCCCCCTAGTTGCTCACCAAATAAAATTAAAGCTATAACAGATGTTGCGACTATTTCAAAGTTGTTTAGCAAGGACACCGTAGATGGACTGGTTCTCTCAAGTCCAACCATCAAAAATATAGGAGCTATGACATCTAATACTATCATGGCGAATATATATGGTAAATCCTTTTTATCCAGATTTGCTTCACTTTGTGATTTCAAATTAATTGTCAATATTTTGGTAAGTAACATTCCAATTCCTGCTCCTAAATACAGCAAAGCAGACAAAAAAGAAGGTGAAAGTACATTCAATATTATCTTTGAAAATGGTGTACTAATGCCATATAATGCAGCAGCTAAGATTGCATAAATTATAGCATTATTCACTTTATATTTATTATCTTTCATATGTTCATTCCCTTTTAATGCGATTCTTGTTTTTCATTTCATACATTCTCTTATCAGCTATCTTAATAAGTTCATCATAATTGATTGAGTCTTTTTCAAATGTTGATATGCCATAGCTAAATGACACAATGATTGAGTTTCCATCAACAGTTATTGGACTTTGTTCCATGTTCTCTAATAGCTCATTCAATCTATTATCCAATTTATCAAAATCAGTATTTAAGAAAATAGCAATAAACTCGTCTCCAGCATATCTAGCAAAAACATCGCTTCTTCTGATGATTACTGATAATCTCTTTGCAAAAGTCTTAATCGCCTCATCTCCAGCAAGATGTCCAAAATTATCGTTAATGTATTTTAAGTTGTTTAAATCAAACATTACTAAATGAAAAGTTTCATTATATCTTAATGCTCTTTCTTTAAAACTCTGGAATAATTGGGCAAAATACCTTCTATTGTATACACCAGTCAAAGAATCATGTGTTGCCAAATAAAAATTCGCATGGTTCATAATGTAATTGCTAATTGCAATTTCAGTGTTCGTTTGAATGAATTCCATAAGTTTTAAATCATTTTCATCAAATGCATTTTCATATATCGCATCTAGATTTATGCAACCATAAAACACATTTTTTACATATAAAGGTGCTACTATTGAAGATCTTATATAATAATCGCCTTCAGTTGTTTCTAGTGGTACAAATATTTCAAAACTAGATACATCATTAATTATAGCTACAGTATCTAATTTCCCATTAGTTGCCCTGTATATAAAACTTTCTTCTAGAGGAAGTGAAAAATTGCTGATTTCGCTGTCTCGATATCCTCTGTGAGCTACTACCTTTAAATTGTTGTCCTCTTTTACCATTACACTGCCTAATTTAGCATGTTTTATTGCCTTTAATGATTCCTCTAAAATGATGTCATAGATCTCTTCTATTTCTTTATCAGTATTTGCAGCACGATTTATGAGTAACATGGAATCAGTAGTATTTGCAATTGTTGTAATCTCTTGTTGTGCGATTTCCATTTGCCTAAGCAACTCATTCTTATTAATTAATAGATCATTCATTGTCTTTCGAACGTCATATAGCATGTCTTTTTTTTCATCTATCTTGTAATTTAAATCAATACCTTTTGGAATATTTAATATATCGTCTATCAACTTGTTGACTGGATTGATAATAGCATTCTTTTGAAACATGACAAAAATTAACACTATGATAAATAAAATTAACGCAAATAAACTAAAAATTAGTATTAATTGCTGCCCAGTTTTCAAGGTTCCAGTTAATGGCGAAAAATTAACAAGAAACATATTCGCGTCCTCTAAATAAGTATAGGCAAGAAAACCTTCTCCACCAGCAAATTCTGTGCGTTTAAGATAATTTTTAACATTGGGGTTAAAATTTGGTATCAGCTTATAAACTGTTATAACATTTTCACCGGTTGAATTAAGATTACTGTTGATTTCTTTATGGCCAACTATCACGCCCTTTGAATCCACCATAAAAGAATACCCTTGCTTGATATTGTCGTATGGATTTAATATATCAGTAATGGCGTCAAAATCAAAGTCGCTAGCAACTACCCCTTGCAATTCTCCCAGCTCATTATAATATGGTTTAGCTAATGTAACTGTCCATTTATTTAAAAAAGCATCTAAGTATACATCAGTGTATATAAGTCTTTTTTCTTTTACTGCTTCTACATACCATGGTCTCTCCTGGACAACATAGTCATCTGGCGGAACCCAATCTGTCCCTGCTAGTAGCTCCCCATCAGCTGTGCCAATATAAAGCGCTGTAAACTGTTTCTTTTCTTCCATAAGAATTTTTAAATATTTCAGGACTTCTTCTTTAGAAGGTTCTATTTGCATAAATGATGCTAGATCCTCAACTACTATTTCATGCGCTTTAAAAGTAGCTTTAATAAGGTTCGTTTTGCTTTCTATCTCAAATTTAGCCCTTGATTCTATTTGAGCCTCAATTATATTTGAAAAATAGTTATAGCCAATTCCACCTAGTATGGTGACAAAGAAAGCCATGATCAAGGCATAAATATAAAATTTTCTAGATATTCTGTTCATCAATTGTCCCCATCCATAATAATTCTTAAATATCAAGCCCTAAAAATTGTTTTACTACAATCCCTATTAGAAAAGATATAGTTGCAACTCCTAAACTAACTGATGCCATCTCTCTGAATTTATGCTTAAAAGATAAATCTTTTGCTATCGATATATAATAATTAAAAGCAGCAATAATAGCCACAACAAATCCTAACATTATAATCAAGGCAACAGTGTAACTGCTATCTGGTAAAATTGCATAAGGAATTAGCAGCACAAATACTGTTATTAGATATGCAACTCCAGTGTATAATGCTGATTTCAATGCGTTCCTGCCACCTTCATTTTTTGTTGACAAATACTCCGAAGACGCCATTGACAAAGTCGCAGAAATACCGGCTATCAATCCTGCTAAAAATATAAGCTTATTGCTCTGCATAGCAAATGTCCATCCTGCAAGACTACCTGTAAACTCAACTAAAGCATCATTTAACCCTAAAACTATAGACCCAACGTATTGTAATCTTTCTTCATCTATCATAGCCAATAATTCTATTTCATGTTCGTCTTCTTCCCTTAATATAATATCAATGTCTGGAACTTTATCCCTCAATTCATCTATAAACTCTTTGGTGGCCATCTGACTGAATTCATTTAATCTTTTTTCCATTATCTTGGCAGTAAATGTGTAGCCTAGCAACTTGCCTAGTAAAACATACCATCTGACTCTATGCATATTTGGTTTCACATCTACTTTTGTATATTTCTTCCATATTTCATAATGCCCATCTTCTTCTTCGGCAATTCTTTTAAGCACTTCTTTATCGTGTTCGTTTTTAATGCTATTTAATAACCTTAAATACACTTCTCTCTCCATCAATTCGTCTGCTTGCATTTTCTTAACAGTTTCGAGGAAATCCAACTCTTTCACAAAATCACCTCCGTAGAAATAGGATATAATATCCAATTATATCCTATTTAATGTTCGTAATCTATATTTTTTGATTAAGCATTTCAAAATTATAAAATATTTCATAAAATTCATAATCACTTTCTAATTTATGCCCGAGATAGTTTCTATAATCTAACTTAGTTCAGACCCTAGATTTGCTTTCAGCAATAACTTCATGTACCAGTCTGTTTTCTTTATTGTAAGATTTAAAAAGAGCTACCCTTTCGATTCTATATAAAATATTGATATTGTCTAATTCCTCAGGTCTGTCTTTAATCACTACATTCCTCCCAAGTGTTATATGAGGTGTAAAGGTCCTCTCTTCAACTTCTACATTCATTTTTTTAAGCAAATTATGAATATCATTGTATAATTTTAAGAGAGCCTCGTTTTCTTTTACTCCTAGCCAGTATATATCTCCATGTCTAGTATTAAAAACACCTAAACCATTTATTAAAATCTCAAAAGGATCAAATTGAATGTTTGTTATCATTTGCTGTACTACTCTAGCTTTTTCGTCTTGAATTTCTCCCAAAAATTCTAGAGTCAAATGTATATGTTCTTTATGCACAAACCTTCCATTAATCGAGTGCGATTTAAGAGTATTTACAGCATTATATATATTGTGAACAGTATTGTCGTCAAATTGAATTGCTATAAACAGTCTCATATTTTTAAATCAAACCCTTGATTCCTAATCGTCTTGAGTATCTCTTGCCTTTTTATTATTGGATTATATAGTTTAGTCACAATTTGATCAGAGAATGAATCTACCCTCTTATTAGCATCTCTTAAATCATAATACTGAGTCATTTCCCTGTCGTAATCTTCTATTGCCTTTAAATAATTATCAAAAATTTTATATCCATCCTCAAACAATCGCAAGCTCATATCCATACGAGGCTTTAATTGTGGTTCTTGATTAGGATACCCAATTCCCAATCCTACAACAGGAAAAGTAAGCTCTGGCAAATCAAAAGTATCAATTATCCTTTGTGGATCATTTAAAATGCTTCCAAAATAAACTGTTCCAAGTCCTAGAGATTCAGCCGCTACAACAACATTTTGAGCTGCTAAGCACGCATCAGTAAATCCTTGAAAAAATCTATCCATATCTCTACAATTATCGACATTTCCGCCCTTTTCTTTCGCAATCATCATGTTTCTAAATTGATCTACAATAAATATAAGCAATTCAGGGGTTCTTTTGACATATTCCTGATTGCAAACTTCAGAAACTACAGCCTTTTTATTGTTGTCTTTAACTCTAATAATCGAACAAGACTGCATTCCATTTGAAGTAGGTGTTCTTCTTGCAACTTCCATTAAAGTCTTGAATATCTCTTCAGGAATTCTTTCATCCTTAAATTCCCTAATTGTTCTATGATTTAGTTGAGTTTTAATTGTTTCATTCATAAAAATCCCTCCGTATATAATTATCTTAAGGAGCATAGCTCCTTATTTATAATACCCTTAAATATATGAATTCAACATACCAAAGCTAAAAATACCCATAATCATAAGAATAAAATAAAGTGCAATTCCAATTAGCCATAATATGATGCTAGCTTTAAAATAATTAGCTTTGCTAGGCTTAGTATTGCTTCCAAATGCCCAAACAAATGTCATGACTATGTTAACTACAGGAATCAATAGTATGAGCATTGTTATAATCCATTCTTTGACAGTTACCACATCATCTTTTACCGAGTAAGCATTTTGATTATCCATTTTTTACCTCCTAGATATATTTCTTTATACATACCCTATTCGATAAAATTATCACATCTTCTACTGCTTTTCAAAATCAATTCCGCTTAAAGCAATAAAAATCTGTGAAGGCAAATAAAAAAACCACATAAGTCTAAGCGACAAATTTCTTAATACATTAAAATTAATATTAGTCAAATTGAAAGATAAAATATTGTAAATTCCCACGTTTATATCGCATAATAAAAAGAGTATAAAACCTGCCACAAGTAAAGAGCTATTTACTAGTGGAAATTTATCATATTTATATACGTCCAACGCTCTGAAAAGATTAGACAATAAATTGGCAAAATAAAACAAACTCATAAAGATAGTTAAATCAATTTCATATGGTGTATCAAGAAAAATAGAATAAATAGCTATGGTAACGATTAGATAACTTATATACCTAATTATGATAATCTTTACTTTGTTCTTTTCCATCCTGATCCCGTGCAACAAATGTGCTAATGTAAAAATGCTAATCCCGATTAAATAATGTCTTCCTCTTATGAGTAAAAAATAGTCGGATATCAAAGTTAAAACCATCGCTATATTCAATAGAGTAATATCTCTTTTTGAAATTGAAGCGTTTCTTTCAACAAAAGTCATTAACAATACTAAAAAAATAGATATGAATTTAAGCCAGTTTGAATAAATAAATAGATCACTATAAAATATATCTATAGTCATAAAGCTAACATATAGTACAAATAATATAATTAAAATTGTTTTTATCTTTATATATGTTCTCTTAATCATTTCTTCCCTCTAAACAATAACAGGGCCTAGGCCCTGTTATGAATTTCTGTTTCTCGTCATTACATCAAATACTACTGCTAATATTAGTATTGCCCCTCTAATTATATATTGATAGGAAATACCTACACCCATTAGGTTCATGCCATTTGACAATGAAGCCATAACGAGTGCACCTATTATCGAGCCAGTAACTTTACCAACTCCACCAGCAGCAGAAACGCCGCCAACATATGCTGCTGCTATGGCATCTAGTTCAAAACCCATACCAGCTGTAGTAGTAGCTGATTGCAATCTAGATGTATAAAGTATTCCAGATAGAGCAGACAACATGCTCATCGATGCAAATACAAAATAAGTTATATTCTTTACGTTTATTCCACTCAAAGCTGCTGCCTCAGGATTTCCTCCAACGGCATAAATATGCCTTCCTAAAACTGTTTTGTTCGTTAAATAATTATATAAAGCTGTAACTATTAGAACTATTACAACAGTCCAAGAAAGTCCATTATACTGTGCAAGTATCCAAGTAATATATGCAATCATCGCTGAAACTAAAACTAACTTTAAGGAAAATATCGGCATTGAAGGTACTTCAAAATGATAGCTTAACTTTTTATTTCTATTCCTAAATTCGCTTAAAATATACAAACATATTCCTAGAATCCCTATAACCAACGTAGCAACATGAAGTCCCTCAATACTAATAAAAGGGAAATCAGGAATAAATCCATTTCCTATGTCATTAAACGTTTTGCTCTTGATTATTATTGTTCCCGTTTGATTTGTAACTTGCAATAAAGCTCCTCTGAATATCATCATTCCTGCAAGTGAAACAACAAAAGCGGGGACTCCAACTTTACCAACTAAAAATCCATTAAACAAACCTACGACAATTCCAAGAATCAAGACTATTGGTATTGCAACAAATACAGACATATTATACCTAGTCAGCAGTATCGCTACAATTGCTCCAGCAAAACCTGCTAAATAACCAACAGATAAATCTATATGTCTTATTACGATGATCAAAGTCATGCCTACTGCTAATACCGCTATATATCCTACTGAATTTATTAAGTTGCTAATGTTTCTAGGCGATATGAAAACGCCATCTGTTAAAAATGTAAAGCCAATTATTATTGCAAATAGAGCTATGAACATACCGTAATCTCTTATATTCTCTTTTAGCATCTTCTTCAAATCATTAAAAAAACCCATAAGCTTTCCTCCTCATGCGTATATTAAATTGTTGCATACTCCATTATCTTATCTTGATTTGCTTCTTCAATTGGCAGTTCACCAGTTATCTTTCCTTGAGACATAATATATACTCTATCGCTCATTCCAAGTATCTCTGGCAATTCCGAAGATATCATTATAATGCACATTCCTTGACTTACTAATTCATTTATGATGTTATAAATTTCAAACTTAGCACCTACATCTATCCCTCTCGTCGGTTCATCTAAAATCAAAATTTTGGGTTTTGTGAACAACCATTTTGCCAAAGATACTTTTTGTTGATTACCTCCTGAAAGGTTTTGAACTTTTTGTTCTATTGTAGGAGTCTTTATATTTAGAGATTTTCTGTATTCATCTGCTACAGTTATTTCCTTGTTATCATCAATAACACCACTTTTAGCGATGGCTCTTAAATTAGCAAGGGTAGTGTTTTCTTTCACATCTTGTATTAGAATTAATCCTTCACCTTTTCTATCTTCAGTGGCATATGCAATACCAGCATTAATCGCATCTGATGGTGTCTTAAAATTCATGAGTTTTCCATCTACATAAATTTCACCACTTACTTTGTAGCCTTTTGGATTTCCAAAAATGCTATAAGCTAGTTCAGTCCTTCCTGCGCCCATAAGCCCAGCAATTCCAACAACTTCACCTCTTCTAGCATATATATTTACATCTTTTAGTATCTGTTTAGAAGTGGCTGTGTCATATGCATTTAAATTTTTTACCTCAAATATTGTATCGCCGATATTTTTAACTTTTCTCTTTGGAAATACATCTGTTATTTCTCTTCCAACCATGTGTTTTATTAGAACCGGTTCAGAAACCTCATCTTTATGCGCATCTAAAGAGCAAATAGTCTTCCCATCTCTTAATACAGTTACCGTATCCGCAACTTGAATTACTTCTTTAAGTTTATGCGAAACCATTATTGAGGTGATCCCCTCTTTTTTTAGGTCGACTAATAATTTTAATAAATTGTCGGCATCATCATCATTCAATGCTGCAGTAGGCTCGTCTAAAATAAGCAATTTAACATCTTTGCTGAATGCTTTTGCAATTTCAATAAGTTGCATTTTGCCAACGCCTAGGTATTTCACTTTCGTTTCAGGATTGATGTTTAATCTTACTTTCTCAAGCATCTTTTTAGATTGAACAATAGTTTCATTCCAATCTATATTAATTCCATTTTTTATTTCATGTCCTAAGAATATATTTTCATATACAGTCATCTCGGGCACCAATGCTAATTCTTGATAAATTATAGCAATACCAGCTTTTTCACTGTCTTGAATGCTCTGAAATTTCTGTACTTCACCGTTTAATATAATTTCTCCATCATAAGTTCCATAAGGATACACGCCAGATAATATTTTCATCAAAGTAGACTTGCCCGCTCCATTTTCTCCAACAAGGCAATGTATTTCTCCTCTTTTTACTTTAAAATTCACGTTATCCAGTGCTTTGACTCCGGGAAATTCCTTCGTTATATTTTTCATTTCAAGTATATAATCTGAATTATTTACACTGTCCATAAAAACAACTCCTCTTTTAATAAGTCAATAAGGAAATAGTGAAAGTCATAGACTTTCACTATACCTAACAAATATTAAATTTTATAGTCCTGTAAATTCAGATGCATCATAGTAGCCAGAATCAATTAATGCTTCTTTTACATTTTCTTTGTCTACTACTATAACCTCTGTTTGTTTTGCTGGAACATCTTTAACATTATTGTTATATGATCCAGTTGTTTCAGGTGTTTTACCTTCAAGAACTGAAACTGCCATAGCAATTGAATCTTTTACTAAAGTTCTAACATCTTTGAATACTGTCATGGATTGTTTGCCATCAATAATGTATTGTACTGATGCTTTTTCAGCATCTTGTCCAGTAATCACGTAGCTAGTGACATCTGAATCAGCAGCAAATACATCTGCAATTGATCTTGCAGTTCCATCATTTGGTGCTAGTATAAATACATTCCCTTTGTCAGCTTTTCCAACAGCTGTTAGATTTGCTTCAGCTTTGTTTTTAGCTTCATTAAAATCCCAGTTAGTAGTTATTTGACTGATGATTTTGCTCATTTCGTCTCTTGTTAATTCTTGTTTATCTTGTAAAGCAACAGCTTCTGAAGAGTTCTTAATAACAAAAGTTCCATCTGCTATTTTAGGTTGAAGAACTTTCCAAGCTCCTTCGAAGAATAAGAAAGAGTTGTTGTCTGATGCTGCTCCAGCATATAGATATAATGGATTACCAGTTCCAGTTGCCTTATCTATTAAATATTGCCCTTGAGCTTGACCAACTGCAACGGAATCGAATGTTACATAGTAGTCAACAGCGTCAGTACCTGTTATCAATCTATCGTAGGCAATTACAGTTACGCCTTCAGCTTTAGCTGCTTCAGCTGCAGCTGCAGCTGCTTCGCCGTCTTGTGGACAAATAATTAATACTTTGATTCCCTTAGTCAACAAAGATTCAACATTTTCTTTTTCTTTTGCTGAAGAACCTTGGCTGAATAAAATTTCAACTGAATAATCAGTATCAGCTAATGCCTCTTTAAATCTAGTTTCGTCTTGTACCCATCTTGGTTCATCTTTAGTTGGTAGTACAACACCAATAGTTGGGCCTGTCGATGTCTCCCCTCCGTTGTTTTCACCTGTGTTTTCTTCATTATTTCCGCCTGAAGTACATCCCGCTAAAGTAGCTAATACCAATAACATAACAGCTGCAATAGCAAAAAATTTCTTTTTTTGCATTTTTTCCTCCCCTTTCTGTAACCGATTTCATCCTTAAGTGCAAACGTTTGACTAAATACTCTATTATTATATTCCTTTAAATTCTTGATGTCAATATTTGATATATTCAAAAAATTTATTAATGAGAAAATTTAAGGGTATAAATTTCCTAAGGAGGTAATAGATATGAAGCTAACATATTTAAGTCATTCGGTATTTATATTAGAATCAGACTGGTTCAAGGCTATATTTGACCCTTTTATAACAGGCAATCCCTTAGCTAAAGTTCTACCCACTGACATCAACAACATAACCCATATATTCGTATCACATGGCCATCAAGATCACCTAGGCGATACAATAGACATAGCTAATGCAAATGATGCCTTGGTAATTACAAATGCAGAAATTGCTGGGTATCTTTCTACTTTTGGTGTTGATACGCACCCAATGCATATAGGAGGTCGCTACAAGTTTGATTTTGGAACTGTTAAACTAACGCCAGCGCTTCATGGCTCATCTATTGAAACAGAAAAAGGTGTATTATATGGCGGCAATCCATGTGGTTTTCTATTGGAAATAAACGGCAAAAAAATATATTACGCTGGAGACACTGGGCTTTCAATGGATATGAAACTATTAAGAGATGACGGAATTGATATTGCAATTCTGCCAATCGGTGGGAATTATACAATGGATATCGACGATGCAGTAAAAGCGGTCAAGCTTATTGAACCTAAACTTTCTATACCTATGCACTACAATACATTTCCACTTATAAAAGCAGACCCATTAGAATTTAAAAAGAAAAATATCTACAGTGAAACAAAGATCCTAGATGTTGGTGAAAGTTATTTATTTTAAAGAAAACGCACGACAAATCGTGCGTTTTCTTATTCTCCAAAATTTTGGTCGATTAAATTTTTAATGCCTTCAATTGCAGCTTCTTCGTCTTCACCTTCTGCTTTAAAAACCAAATGAGTACCTTTCCCTGCTCCCATGCTTAAAACAGACATAATACTTTTAGCAACATATTCTTGTCCATCTAATTCAATAGTAATGTTAGACTTGTACTTTGAAGCCTCTTTAACTAAAAGACTTGCAGGTCTAGCATGTAACCCGGTTTCATTTTCAAGTGTTACTTCTAATTTCTTCATACCATAACCCTCTCTATTAAATATTTGCTTATTATCCATTCAATAAATATTCTAACCTTTTAGTGATAAAAGAGCAACCACTATTTAAATATATCTATCTAAAATTTTCAAGCAAATATTTTTCTGCTTCAACACTCCATAATCCCTTGTTGTTTTCCACTATTTCTGCAAGCTTTTCAAATCTCTTGTCTTCTTTTGCTTTCTCCCTAAAGTCTTCAATGGCAGTCAATGGCATGTTTATTTGAGTATAGATTAATTTTTTGCCTCCTAGAATCTTTGGTAGATTTAAGGTAGTTTCAATTACACTATCTAATCCGCCTATATGAGTAACCATACAAGCTGGATTAATTTTTTTATTTTCAGTAAGCTTTAAAGACTCAATTAAGTCGTCTGTATTTCCTCCTGTTGTCCCCATAACATGAGTTGAATTATAGTGGACGTTATAAAAGTTGATTTCGCCTTTAAAATTAGTATCAGTAGGTCCTGCAAAGAAATTCAAGCATCCATCTCTAGCGAGAATTCTGTCAGCCTGTTCTACTACTTCTCTCACAGGTGCCATGGCGAATACATCGTCATACCCATGTCCTTCAGAAATTTCCATTAAATAATTGTCAGGATCGGCTATTTCTTTTGTATTTACAAAAATAAGCTTGATTCCGCATTTATTGGCCTCATCCTCAAAAATTTCCCTTGCTCTTTCTAGCCTATTGCTGTCTACATCTGTAACCACAACAAGCTTAGGATTTTTATCTCCATGTAAAGCATAATCAATAGTTCCAAGACCCATTGGACCTGCGCCTGCCAGTATAGCTAAATTACCTTTATCTTTTATTCCCATAAAATGAGTGTATTTTCCCATTTCTGTATGATATGTTGCATGATATGCACCTATTATACATGACATAGGTTCAGCTAAGCTTGCTTCATAATATGCATCGCCTTTGTAGTTGATCAAACAACCCAATTCCATTACTTCAGGCGGCACTATCGCATAAGTTGCATCTCCACCAAAATACATATATGAATATCCAGGAGAAGCCATGCTCCCTTTGTAATTTAAAGCTGGTTGTTGCGCAAATTTAGTACCCGGTTTAAATTGATCTTGCCACTTTTTCCCGACCTTTACTATATTGCCTGCAAATTCATGTCCAATAATTATTGGATTTTCAGATACATCTTTAGGCACTCTTTTATGTTTTTCTCCTAAAATTGCACATTTATAAGTTGACATGCAAATACTGTCAGAGATAATCTCAACTAATATCTCATCATCTTTTATCTCAGGAAGTTCAAATTCTTCCAATCTCAAATCATTAGCCCCGTATAATCTTACTGCTTTTGTCTTCATTTCTTTTCCTCCCTCTTTATTTAGCTGTAAAAGTAGAATAAATAAAATCTACATCATTAGTTTTTGTGAGTTCTTTTAACTTTTCTTCATCTTCGCTTATAATAGTTGCGATGTTGGCTAAAATGCTTAAATGCTCATCGCCTTTCCCAGCAATTCCAATCACCAGATATGCTTTTTCACCATCGAAGTCAACTCCATCAGGAAATTGTAGGATAACTATGCCTGATTTCTTAATAAATTCCTTTGCTTTTCCAACTCCATGGGGTATAGCCACTCCACTACCAATATATGTGGTTAAATCATTTTCCCTTTCTATCATAGCATCAATATAAGGTTTATCAACACAGCCACTCTTGACTAAGAGTTCTCCTGCAAACCTAATAGCGTCATACTTATCCATATTTGGTAAATTTAACAAAATATTCTCTTTCAATAAAACATCTGCATTTTCCTCATCTGCTCTTTTGCTTTTACTAGAAAACAGATTTAACCCCATTTTTTAGACCTCCAAATTTCTAATTTTCATAATGAACTTTTTCATAAAATTCATTTAAATAATCTTCTAACAACTCATGTATCATGTCTTTTTCGGAATTTCTTAAAGTAAATAAAAAATTTTCATCTTCAACAATTTTTGAACTTAGAAAACTCATCACGCTTAGCTTATTCTTATTTATATCTTTAGGCGCAAGCATTATTATCGCTAAATCTATTTTACTTGAATTTCCATCGTTCTCTATATATATTGGCTTTAAAAGCCTTATAGCCCCAAATATAAGCCGATCAACTCCTGTTGTTTTCGCATGAAGCAAAATTGCATTATATTGATCTAATACCGTACTGCCTAAGCTTTCTCTCTTAAGCAATCCTTCCTTTATATTTGAAACTTCAGTATCGTTTCTACCAATTGTATTACTTATATGATCAATCAATAAATTTAAGTTTTCTACTTCTAGAATGTCTACTACAAAAAGATTGTTAAGCATTTCAAGTATTGCATCCAAATAGTCTTTTAAGCTATTCAGATCTTTTTTGGCTATTGGCCTTGGTGCTCTTGTCTCTTTAGCTTTGTCGATTATATTGAAATCCTTTAAAAACTCATCGATTAACTTTTTATCATTACTAAGTAAAAGCGGATTAACCACTACTAAAGGTATTTTCCCATAGTCAATTGGAATAGTGGATATGATAAAATCAATATCTTTATTTGTTTCTAGCACTTCTTCAATGTTCAATGAAGAAACCACATCTACTATATTTAAATTTTGATATTCATTTTGTAATCTTGTAGAAAGAAGTGTAGCTGTCCCCATTCCAGTTGCGCATACTACAAGTACATCGTATTTGATTGTATTTTTTCTGTTTCTTTCGACCGATGCTCCAATATGCATTGCTATATATGCTATTTCAGAATCAGGTATCTTTGTGCCAAGTTCTATCTCAATAGGTTTAACTGCTTTTATTGCAACCTTATAAATCTCTGTGTAATTGTTTTTTATTTCCTCTAAAAGAGGATTTCTTATTTCCATATTCATTCTGATCCTATATAGTGCTGTCTGCAAATGTGTTGCTAACCAAATTATAGACTGCCTATCAATCTTTACATTCAATCCCAATTCACCATAAGCATTTGACAGGATTCTCGAACTGATTTTAATTATCTCATCATCTATCTGGGAAGTTTTAGTCCCCGCATTCCCTATTATGTGCATTGTGATATATCCTATTTCATCTTCAGGCATGGAAATGTTAAACTTTTCTCCAATTGCCTTTGAGAGTTTCTCTGCTTCTATATATTCATCACATTTTTTTAATATATTTAAATAATCTTTGTCGATGATTATATTTTCACCCTTATTTATTCTATCTATTGCAATTGCTAAATGTATGAGCAAACCAATATATGCCCTATCATTTAAAGTTGTTTTTAGTTTGTTTTCATTGTCAATTAATAACTTCTCTAATTCATACAATATGTTTTTGCTTATCAAGTTTACAAGATTTTCCCTTGTTTCTACACTCAATCTATCCTTATTTCTAATAACATCAATCAGTTCCGTCTCTTCTATATTTTCATATATTAAATCAACTATTGCCCTCCTCTTGTCAGATTCATTTGCATCTACATAGAATCCAACACCAGGTTTGCGAACTAACTTGCATCCATATTTCTCTAATCTTTCACTGACTTTATCCAAATCGTGGCTTATTGTTCCTTCAGTAACATTTAATTCAGTAGTAAAATTGTTGATTTTTAATGGTTCACTTGCGTTCAAGAGTTCAGTCAATATATAAACTATTCTTTGATTTTGTGTGTAGTTTTTGATTTCTCCACTTTTTTTAATATTCTCCAAAAGTAATCCTCTACTCTGTTCGCTTCCAACAAATCGAATGCCCTTCCCCGATCGGCTATCAATCGAGCACGAAAAGTAGTCTAAATATGAATCTAAATCCCTAATTTCTCTAGATACTGTCCTATTGCTCACATTCATTTTCTTACCTATCTCGGATACAGTAAAAAATCTATCTTCCTTGATTAAGAGTTCTATAATCTCTCTTTGCCTTTGGGTGAGTTTAATTGAAATCACTACTATCACCTCTTTAAAGTAAGCAGCGAAATAAAATCCGCTGCTTACACAATTATTTGCCTAATAGTCTGTCGACCAGTTTGTCGTATTCTGGGCTGTTAATAAAATTGTCAATAGAAACATGATATGCATTTGGTGCCTTTGCTCTAGCTCTTTCTGTCAAGCTCTTGTGTGTTATTATTACTTTCGCATCCGATGGTATTTCTTCAATTGCACAATGCATAACTTCAATATCTAAACCAGCTTTTTTGAGCTTGTTTTTTAAAGTGGTCGCACCCATTGCACTTGAGCCCATACCAGCATCACATGCAAATACTATTTTGTTGACATTTGTCAAAGCACCGTTTGAAGCTGTATTATCTTGTGGTTTGTATTTCATCTCTTTTACTTTTTCTTTTGCTCCAGATAAATCTTCCTCACTTACTTTATCTGAACTTCTCTTTACAAAGTATGATGCTACCAAGAATGATACAGCGGTAGATATAGCAACCCCTGCTAATACACCTAAATAGTTTCCTTTTGGTGTCATTGCCATTAAAGCAATTATGCTGCCTGGTGAAGGAGTTGCAACTAAGCCTGCATTAAATATTGAAAATGTCAATACGCCACTAGCTCCCCCTGCTATTACTGCTAACACTAATATTGGATTCATCAATACATATGGGAAATAAATTTCATGTATTCCACCTAAGAAGTGAATTACGACAGCTCCAGGAGCTGATTGTTTAACCGATCCCTTTGAGAATACCCAATATGCTAACAATATGCCTAATCCAGGACCAGGATTTGTTTCAAGCAAGAAAAATATTGACTTGCCAACTTCTTCTGCTTCTTGAATACCAATAGGTCCCAATACTCCATGATTAATAGCGTTGTTTAAGAAAAGAATTTTGCCCGGTTCAATGAAAATAGATGTTAAAGGCAACAATCCAGCATTTACTATTGCTTCTACACCAGATTTTAAAATATTATTTAGTCCTTCTACTAATGGTCCGATTGCTAAATAAGCTAAAATTGCAAGAATTGCCCCTAAGATACCCAGTGAGAAATTGTCAACCAACATCTCAAATCCTGCTCTTACCTTTCCTTCAATAGCTTTATCGAATTTTTTTATTAAATAAGCTGCCAAAGGTCCAACTAACATAGCGCCTAAAAACATTGGCACATCTGCACCTACTATAACGCCCATAGTAGCTATTGCGCCGATAACTGCACCTCTTTGTCCTGCAACATTTTTACCTCCAGTATAACCAATTAGCAATGGAAGCAAATATGTTATCATTGGTCCGACTAGTGATGCTAATTTTTCGTTTGGCCACCAACCAGTAGGAATGAATATCGCCGTTATTAAACCCCAAGCGATGAATGCACCTATGTTTGGCATTACCATGCCGCTTAAAACTCTGCCAAATCTTTGAATGTTTTGTCCTTTCCCACCAGCTGAATTTTGTAGACTACTAGACATATCTGACATTTTGGTACCTCCTCTTCATTACTTTAATATAATTATATTAATAGAAACGATTAATTTCAATCAAAAGTAGTCATGTTTTAGTCTACAATAATTACTGCCAAAATTAAATATCCTATTGCATCACCCTATAATATCGGATTTCGCCATTCACAATAGTGTTCAAAATGTTCAATTTTTCGTCAAATACAATCATATCGGCATCTTTTCCGATCTCTATACTTCCCTTCCTATCATCCATACCGATCGCTTTAGCAGCTGACAAACTAGCCATTCGAACAGCATCGCTTAATTTTATACCTACATGATGCACAAGATTAAACACTGCTCTATCTAGTGTCAAAGTAGAACCTGCAATCGTGCCATCCTTCAATATAGCCTTTCCTTCCTTGACTGTAACATCTTGTCCACCCAATTTATACATTCCATCAGCTTTGCCTGCTGCCATCATTGCATCTGATATTAGAATTATAGAGTCAAAACCTTTCACATCTATGGCAAGTTTTAAGGCTGCTTTATGGATATGGATCATATCGGCTATTAATTCACATTTGACTCTCTCATCAGTTAAAGCAGCACCGATTATTCCAGGCTCCCTATGGCTAAATGATCTCATCCCATTGTAAAGATGCGTGGCTATGGTTGCTCCTGAATCAATAGCTTTTCTTGCGATGTCGAAAGTTGAATTTGTATGCCCCAAAGCTACTTTAATTCCTTTTTCTTTCAAATATCTAATTGCACCAAATGAATTTTCCATCTCGGGTGCAATTGAAACAACTTTCAAGTGATTATTTGAAGCTTTTATGAATTCATCTATTTCTTCTATTGTTGGATTTTTAAGGTATTTTTCTGGTTGAGCACCTTTCTTTTCTTTAGAAAAATATGGTCCTTCTAAATATATGCCAACCATATTTGAATACCTCATAT
This sequence comes from Soehngenia saccharolytica DSM 12858, assembly GCF_059568515.1. Classification (NCBI taxonomy): domain Bacteria; kingdom Bacillati; phylum Bacillota; class Tissierellia; order Tissierellales; family Tissierellaceae; genus Soehngenia; species Soehngenia saccharolytica. Next base: position 70,609 of record NZ_JCANTN010000001.1, read on the forward strand.
CAGAGTCAATATATTCACTACCCGCATTTAATACATTGATTAAATCTTCATGCTTCGATGTAATAGTAGTTAACAGATATGAAGTAACCCCATTTTTTAAGTGGAATTTCGAAATTTCATCAAAAGCATCAAAATTTGCATCCATGAAATCATAACCAGAATTACCATGATTGTGTATATCTATAAATCCCGGAGAAAGATAATTTGATTTAGCATCAATGACTTCTAAAAACCCATCTGGAGATACTTCATCAGAAGTAATTTCCGCTATCTTCCCATATTTAACTATTACATTTTTATTATCCAAAATTTCATAAGGTGTGATCACTTTTGCATTTCTTATTAACAATTTCATTTGCATTGCCTCCTTCAGATTAATGATACCCTATTTTAATAAATAAAAAAACGAGTAAGTGAATTACCTACTCGGTTTTTAGCTAATTATTTAAGATAATTGAAAACAAATCATCTCCTGCATTTACTCGTCCATCAGGAATAATTTTTAATTCTTTAATTGCCTCCATGTTTGTTATGACTATCGGTGATATAATTGATTTTGCATTTTCAGAAACAAAATCCCAGTCGACTTTAATAAGTTTGTCTCCAGTTTTAATTCTTTGATTTTTACTTGCATAAACTTCAAATCCCTTACCCTTTAGCTTAACTGTATCAATACCTAAATGTATTAGTATTTCAACATTTTCTTTAGTTCTAAATCCTATAGCATACTTTTGTGGTGCTATTTGAACTATCTCTCCATTAACAGGTGAATAAACATAACTATCTTGAGGCAATATACCTATTCCATCACCAACTAGCTTTCCTGAAAATACTTTATCTGGTACCTCATTAATGCCTATAATTTCCCCAGTTATTGGTGATTTTATTATTATCTCCCCACTTGTATTCCTTTTAAATATATCAAACATCTAATTCACTTCCTAAATATCAATGATTTTAATTTTATCTCTGTTTCTTATGCACCTTAAAAGCAACTTATATTCATCTTTTACGTGCCCAATTACATTTACCCTTTCGTCTTTATCATAATCTTTTTTTGTTATTTGTATTTCTCCAGAATAACGAGCATATTTATAATTATCTATGGTCAAACTTCCGATTTTTCTTTCTATACAATTATAATCTCTTATACTTTCCCCGATAGTGGAATATTCTCGCGACTCTTTTAATCTCATTAAAGAATAAGGAGAATCTTCTCTTATACTAAAAATAGCACCATTTAGATACTTATAATTATCGTCTAATACTATGGGAATACTGATAATGCCGCTTTTTCTATAGTTATAAATCAATTCATTCTCAAAATCAGACAATATACCATCGCCAACTATTATTCCATCTACAGAATAGTTTTTATCCATATCTACATAACAAGCATAAGGTGAATTTCTTCTATGGCTTTCTATAGTTGGTAACCCTTCATAAATTGGACCTCTTAGGTTAATGTCTCCTGGTATAAATGCATACACTTTAAGTCCTTTAGAAGATAACATTTCATTGATATATCTAAATTGCTCATCATCTAGTCCTGTATCTGTTCTTGGATAATAGTTGTGTATAGCAATAATGTTCTTATTTGAATTAATTAATTTCACTACACTTGACTCACTTATTGTTGATCCATTTACAGCTATCAAGCATTGACTTTTTATTCGATTTATCTCTTCATCAGTAAAACCGTAGTCTATTCGTATCACATCTAACTTTAGCATATCAATTAATTCGTCAAGACTATTAACATTAAAGTTTAACAGAGTTCTTGTTGAAACATCAGCTATTACTTTATATCCTATGTCTTTGATATTCTTTATCATTTCAATTGACTCGTCTATGAAATTGTTCTTGTTTTCTTCCGGCACATGTAGTGATGTAAATACAGAAGCTCCCTCTGTGTATACAGAGGATAGAGCTTCTATATTTTCTCTCCATGAGGAAACATAAATTGAATAACCAATATTACTAGACATTTTTAACATCTTCATCTTTCATAGTGAAATAAGTTATTATGAATCCAGCAATATATGAAATAACTAAGCCAATAAAATAGTTTAACATCGATTCAGGTTTCATTATTGGTATAGCTACTAATCCTGAAGGACCCCATGCATTTGCCATTACTTTACTAAACATAACATATGCTCCACCAAATCCAGCCCCTAGCCCTGCAGTTATAAACGGTTTAAATAATGGCAATGTAACTCCATAAATAAGTGGTTCACCTACTCCTAAAAATCCAGCAGGTAATGCACCTGTTATAATCTTTTGCATTCTATGATTTCCCACTCTTTTAGCTTTGATATAAATAGCAATAGCAGCACCTACTTGACCAGCTCCAGCCATAGCAAGAACAGGGAACAAAGATACTCCACCTAAATTTTCTAATTGAATAGCGTATATAGGAATTAATCCATGATGAAGCCCTAACAATACCATTGGTAAAAATATAGCAGCCAAGATATATCCACTAATAATATTGACAATCGAATTAGAAGAACCAATTATTAAACTCAAACCTTTTACTAACAAGTCGGAAATGTAACCTGTAACAGGCATAATGATAAAAACAAATAGCACTGAAGTTATTAGTAATGTTAAAAATGGAGTTACTACTAAATCTAATACATCAGGTATTCTCTTTCTTATCCATTTCTCTATCCTAGATAATATCCAGACACCTAATATTACTCCTATTATTCCACCCTTGCCAGTTGTCAATATAGAATTTAATGGCACATCGGCATCATATAATCCAAAGATTGTAGAAATAGCAACAATATTTGGGCTTATTGAGATTGCGCCAAGCATTCCTCCTAGACCTTCAGTTGCCCCAAATTGTTTTGCTGAATTAATGCCTGTATAAATTGCAAAATAGCTTAAGAATCCTCCACCGATAAGAGCAAATAAAAGTTGGATGGCTTTCCATGTTCCTTCAGCCGGTAATATTGCTTGACCTTGTAGTGTTGAAATTAAACTAGCAAGACCGTTAAATAACCCTGCTGCAATAATTGCAGGTATAAGAGGGATAAAAATATCTGCAATTGTCTTTATTGCATTTTTCATAGGGCTTTTTTTCTGCATAGCTTTCATTTCCTCTTTGTTCTCTATCCAATCTTCATCTACAGAGAAATCCCTAGGAATCCCTAGTTCATCGATGCAGATATCCGCAACTTTCTTAGCTTTGCCTGGCCCCAAAACAATTTGTGCATAATTACCGTCTAAAACAATTCCAAGTATACCCTCAGTGTTTTTTAGCTCCTCTTCTTTTACAAGACTAGGATCTTTAACTGTAATTCTAAGTCTAGTCATACAATTAGCTGCTTTTAAAACATTTTCTTTGCCACCAACAAGTTCAACAATTTTCTTAGCGAGTTCCTTATTATCCATACTTTTCCTCCCCTTTATATATTAATTTAATAGAGCTAGTCTAATATGTCCTTTACTTTTTAACAATCTGTCTGTCGCTTCTTCAAATGTACATCCCTTAAGAATCATAACTATTGCAGTTTTAGCATTGCCATTTGCCAAGTCTAAATATTTTTTGGCTTCTTCTCTAGTACAATTAGTTGCAGAAATAACAATATTTTCAGCTCTAATTTTAAGTTTTTCATTTGTTTGGACTACATCTACCATCAAGTTTTGGTACACTTTACCTATTCCAACCATTGTCCCTGTTGATATCATATTTAAAACCATTTTTTGTGCAGTGCCTGCTTTTAATCTAGTTGATCCAGTCAATACTTCAGGACCTGTCACAACTTCTATTGCTAAATCCGCCTCTTTGCCAACTTCTGAATCTTTATTACATGCAATCGCAATTGTATGTGCACCTATTGACTTAGCATATTTTAACCCAAATATTACGTAAGGAGTTCTACCACTTGCAGCTATGCCAACAACAACATCTTTACTATTCACACCGATTGATTTTAGATCTTCTTCACCTAATGTCGTACTATCTTCAGCACCTTCTACTGCTTTTATGAATGCCTTTTCACCTCCAGCAATCAGTCCAATTACTAAATCATCAGGCGTTCCAAATGTTGGTGGACATTCTACAGCATCTAATAGTCCAAGTCTTCCACTAGTTCCTGCTCCCATGTAAATTAGCCTTCCACCGTTTTCTAAAGCTTTAGTACAAGTCTCAATTGCTTTTGCAATATTCTCAAGCTCATCTCGTACAGCCTTGACTACATTTTCATCTTCTTCATTCATAACTCTAACGATTTCCAATGGTGACATCTCATCTAAATTATATGTCTTTGGATTCCTTGCTTCTGTTGTTAGTTTTTCTATATTTGTCATGTTTTTATCTCCTCCTTCTTATTAATCAACTGGTTTATACGGTTTTTGTATATGCGTCTTTTCAAATTGCTTTAAATACTTTTCATAATTTCTATTTATAAATGCCGTAAATAAAATATCAATTATATTCAATTGAGATATTCTAGAAGACATTGCACCGCTTCTAAATATAAATTCTGTCGCTGAAACATAAAGATTATAATCCGCAATTACAGACAATGGATTTTCTTCAAATCTCGTTATAGCTATAATTGGTGCATTATTTTCTTTGGCTGTTTGCACACACCTAAGAACTTCTTCTGTCATTCCTGAATAGCTGATCGCAATTGCAACATCATCCTTAGTGATGTTTCGGGCTTGAAGCAACTGAGCATGCCAGTCATCGCTAATCAAGCATGGTTTATTCACTCTTAAAAATTTAAGATAGGCATCTTTTGCCACTAAAAGCGATGAGCCCATTCCAAATAGGTGAATTGTATTTGCCTTGTCCAACAAATCAACACATTTTTCTAGTATTTCTAAATCAATAAGCTTCATAGTATTTTCCAATGAAACAACATTCTTGTATGTTACTTTCTCAATAATGCTTTCTAACGAATCTTCCCGATTTATTTCTTGGCTTTTTTCGTCTAATACCTCTTTTTTTAATGCCAGCTCATAAACCAAAGATTTCTGAAAATCTTTGTAGCCTTTAAACCCTAATTTCTTGCATAATCTCACTATGGTAGAAGCAGAAGAATACGTTTTCTCAGCTAGTTCATGAATAGTAAAATTTGCTGCTTCCTCAGGTTTCTCAAGCAGAAAATCAATTATCTTCTTATCTGCGCCATTTGCATTAGCTTTATACTCTTGAATTCTAACAAATGTACTTTTCATAAGTTGCCTCCATGGAATAACTTAACAAAGTGTTATGAATATTATACCATTTGAAATTAAATTATAAACTGATTAATGATATAATGAAATTATATTTCATATTATGAATGATTTATATTTAATAAGCTAATTTATTTGCATATATTTAATACTTAACTCACTTTATGCTATAATTAATGATAATAACTTTAGGAGAATATTATGGACTATATATATCAAAAATTTAATATTGATCTATCAAATCGCGATATCATCTCTTTTGTCGGTGCCGGAGGAAAGACTACTACAATTGAAAAACTTTCAAAAGAGTTGTCTTCACTAAACAAAAAAGTTCTTGTAACAACATCAACCGCTATGTTCAATCCAAATATGGACATATATGACATTATCTTCATTGGTTCATTCCCTGAAGATTATGTACCTAAAGACAGTTCAATTACATTTTATGCAGACACTTCTATAGGTAAAAAAGTGAAATGCTTAGATTTAAATAATATTGATGAGATAATAAAAAGAGATGTCTTTGACTACATACTCATTGAAGCTGACGGTTCAAGAGAAAAACCTATTAAAGCTCCAAATGAAACTGAACCCGTAATAACAAACTACACTACAAAGACCGTAGGAGTAATAGGTCTAGATTCATTAGGAAAACCAATTCAAGAAATATGCCATAGGCCTGAAATCTTTTGCAAATTGACAGATAAATTAATTGATGATTCGGTTGACATCAATTCTATAACCGAATTAGTGAAAAGTCCCCTAGGATTATTTAAAAATGCCGTTGGAGAGAAGATTTTATATATAAATAAAATTATAGAAATTTCTGATGCTATCGAAATCAAGAGTAGTTTAAAAGATGTTCCAGGCCTTAAGGTAGTTTTTGGTGAAATGTATGATTGGAGGAAAGTCAATGCAAATAGTAATAGTTAGAGGCGCAGGAGATATTGCGTCAGGTATTATACATAGGCTTTTTAAGTCTGGATTTAAAGTGATTGCTCTGGAAATTGAAAAACCGCTTTCTATCAGAAGAACTGTGTCATTTTCGGAAGCCATATACGATGGAGAAACAACCGTTGAAGGTGTAAAAGCTGTATTTGCAGATAACGTAAAGGCTGCTCTATCAATATTGGAAGATGGAAATGTTCCAGTTTTAATTGACGAAGAGGGCTTAAGCATAAGTCAAATAAAGCCAATAGCAGTTGTTGATGCAATCTTGGCTAAAAGAAATATCGGAACCAATAAAAATATGGCTCCTATTACTATTGGTGTAGGTCCAGGATTTTGTGCGGGTGATGATGTTGATTATGTAATTGAAACAAAGAGAGGGCATTATCTCGGAAGAGTAATATATAAAGGATGTGCGATTGCAAACACCGGGATTCCAGGAATTATCATGGGATATGGAGAAGAAAGGGTTGTAAAGTCACCTTGCGATGGTTTAATTAGGCACGTGAGAAAAATTGGTGATTTAGTGAATGAAGGCGATGTCATCAGCTTTGTAGGAGAGGAAAAAGTAAAAGCTCCAATAAGCGGAGTTATTCGAGGACTTATAAGAGAAAACCTTTATATTGAAAAAGGGTTAAAAATAGGAGATATAGATCCTAGATCAGACATAGATTATATTTACACTATTTCTGATAAAGCAAGAGCTGTGGCTGGAGGAGTTTTAGAAGCACTATTACATGGATTATCAAAGGGTGATAAAAATGAATGTTAATGTTTTAAAAGAACTTATTGAGCTTCTAGATAAAGGAAAAGTATTTGCACATGCAACTGTTGTAAATGCAAAAGGCTCTACGCCGAGGGAAATTGGCGCTGATATGCTTATTTTAGAAAATGGTGAAACAGTCGGGACAATTGGCGGAGGAGCATTGGAACTTAAAGTCATAGAATTGTCAAAGGAGTGCATTCAGTCGCAAAAAAGCAGCATATTTAATCTTCCTCTAAATTCGCCAGACATCGGCATGATATGTGGCGGAGAGGTTGATGTTTTCATCGAAACCTTCAAATCAAAACCTAAATTAATCATATGCGGTGCTGGTCATGTGGGAAAAGCTCTCTATGATATAGCAAAAACACTGGACTTTAAAATATCTGTTTTAGATGACAGAGAAGAATACTTAAATGAAATGAGATTTCCTGATGCAGATGAGTTGATCTTAGGGAAAATAAATGAATCTTTGATCAATTGCCATATTGATGAAAATACTTATATCTGTATTGTCACAAGAAGCCATAGAGAAGACTATGAAGCATTAGAATCCGTGGTAAACTCTAACGCAAATTACATAGGTCTAATGGGCAGTAAGAAAAAAGTAAAAGAAATATTTGATGAGCTCTTGTCTAACGGAATAGATGAGATCAAATTGTCAAAAGTTAAAGCTCCAATAGGTTTTAATATTGCTACAAACTCACCTGAAGAATTAGCAATTAGCATAATAGCAGAAATACTAGCTGTAAAAAACAATAAAATTCCCCTTAAAAATTAAGGGGAATTTTCTAATATAGTATTTTTCTCAAAGCATCTAAGGTATAATTTATTTCTTCTAAAGTATTATGATACCCTATAGAAAATCTAATCGTCCCCTGAGGGAATGTCCCTAAAGTTTTGTGGGCCGATGGAGCGCAATGCAGTCCGCACCTTGTCATGATATTATATTCTGAATCAAGTGCATGGGCCACTGAAGCATTGTCATGGTGAAGACAATCCACAGATATAGTGCTAACTCTGCCTTCAGTAGCTTTTAATCCAACTATCTTAAGTTTATCTATGTCATTTAATCCGTCTATGAGCTTTTGTGCCAAATTCATTTCTTTTTTATAAATATTGTCTATCCCGGTCTTTTTTATGAATTTTAAAGCTTCACTTAATCCAAATATACCAGGCAAGTTTAACGTGCCACTTTCAAATCTGTCTGGCATAAATGGAGGAATTTCCTCTGTATCTGACATGCTGCCTGTTCCACCTACAATAAGTGGCTCAATCTCATTTATCATATCACTTGAAACTAAAAAACCTCCAATGCCTTGTGGACCCATTAAACCCTTATGCCCAGTAAATGGGAGAAAGTCGATATTGTTTTCTCTCATATCTATCATTATACTGCCCGCAGTTTGGGCTGTATCAACAACAAACTTCACTCCATTTCTCCTGCATATTTCTCCAATTTCTTTTATAGGTAGAATCGTACCACATACATTAGACGCATGTGTTATCACTACTAATTTAGTGTTTTCCTTTATAGACTTTTCAATATCATATGGATTAAGCCGCCCAAATTCATCACACTTAACTCTTGTAAACTCCACTCCGCATTTTTCTAATTGAACTAAAGGCCTCATAACAGCATTATGTTCCATTGAAGAAACAATTACATGATCACCATGCTTTAAATATCCCTTGATTACAGTGTTTAAACTTTGTGTTATATTTTGAGTAAATATACAATTTGCACTGTCTTCTCCATTAAATAATTCTCTTAACATTTCTCTTGTCTCAAATACAATTTCTTCGGCTTTATATTGTTCGCTATACCCTCCTCTATTTATGTTGGCTCCTATATTGTTAATATAGTACTTCATGCTATCACTAACTCCAGGCGCTTTTGGGAAACTCGTAGCAGCATTATCTAAATATATTTTGTTCATATTTATCCCTCCATAACTATAATACATCAAATATATCATTAGATTCTATATTCACTATTATTTTTTTCAATAGATAATGATTATCTATTGCGAATTAAAATGTTTATTTTTTAACAATTGTTGTATATTAAAATTAAATAAGAAGGGAGGAGATTGTTGATGAAAAAGAACAAAGGTATTATTTTCACAGGTCTAGTAATTGGACTAATTTCAGTTTTATTAGTTAAATTTGGAAATCCTGCTAATATGGGTTTTTGTATCGCTTGTTTTATAAGAGATACAGCAGGAGCTTTAGGATTACATAGGGCAGAAGCTGTGCAATATGTTAGACCTGAAATAATCGGAATAGTAATCGGAGCATTTTTGATGAGCATTGCAGGTAAAGAATTTAAAGTAAGAGGTGGTTCAGCCCCACTTACTCGATTTGTTTTAGGCTTTTTTGTCATGATTGGAGCGCTAATGTTTTTAGGATGTCCACTTAGAATGATTTTAAGATTAGCTGGTGGAGATTTAAATGCAATTTTTGGTATTTTAGGATTTGCAGGCGGTATATTTGTTGGTGTGCTATTTTTAAATAAAGGTTTTAGTCTAAGAAGAACTTATGAATTGCCAAAGTTTGAAGGATTTATTATGCCAAGTGTAACAGTTGTTTTATTTATTCTTTTAGTGGCATTCCCAAGTTTATTGTTGTTCAGTGAAAAAGGCGCAGGAGCAAGCCATGCTCCAATTTATTTCTCACTAGTTGATGGCTTAATAGTTGGAGTGTTAGCTCAAAAAAATAAACTCTGCTGTGCTGGAGGTATAAGAGATGTAATTATGTTTAAAGACTTTCATCTAATTTCAGGGTTTTTGGCTATTTTTGTTGCTGCTCTAGTCGGGAACTTATTATTAAGTCAATTTAAACTGGGTTTTGTTGATCAACCTATTGCTCATACTGATGGTCTGTGGAATTTCTTAGGAATGGGGCTAGTTGGTTTTGCTTCAGTTCTGCTAGGTGGATGCCCACTAAGACAACTTATTTTATCAGCTGAAGGAAATATTGATTCAGCAATAACGGTTTTAGGGCTTGTCTTCGGTGCTGCCTTTGCTCATAATTTTAATCTCGCATCATCTGCTCAAGGTCCTACATTGAATGGAAAGGTTGCTGTAGTAATCGGCTTTATAGTAGTATTTTTAATTGGATACTTTAATATTGAAAAATCAACTGAAGTTGAGATTAAGGAGGGTGTTGAGATTGAAATTTAAAGTAGTAGACGCCAGAGGAAGATCGTGTCCTGAGCCAGTTTTGATGACAAAAAATGCAATAAAGGATAATTCTAATGTACAAGTTTTAGTAGACAGCAATGTAGCTAAAGAGAATGTCACTAGATTTGCCATCAACTCAGGCTATAAAGTTGAGGTTAAAGAAGAAAAAGATTCATATATATTGACGCTTACAAAGTGATGATATGGAATATATAGCACTTTTTTATACGCACTATGGAGCAATAAAGTACTCAAAATTTCTCAAATCAAAGAATGTAGAAAATGAAATCATGCCTGTTCCAAGAGCTTTAAGCTCAAGCTGCGGCATATGTGTTAAGTTTTCTACGACAATTGACATCAGGACTATAGTCAGTAATGATATAGAAAGTATTTTTATGTTAAGTGATGGCGAATACAAGAAAATTTATCAGAGTAAATAAGGGTAAACAAACATTTTGTTTCCCCTTATTTATTCATGCTTAGCCTTAATTAAAAACATATTAAAAAAGGCTAGATGAAAATTCATCTAACCTAATGCTACATCCATCACCATCATTACCGTAAACCCAATCATACATCCAATCGTCGATATATCTGTAATTGACTTTCCAAGTTTTGAATCCATCTGAGCTTCAGGAATAAGCTCTTCCACTACTACATATATCATAGCTCCTGCTGCAAACGCCAAAGCGTATGGCAGCATTGGTTGAATAGCTACAACGGCATAAGCGCCCAAAACTGCTGCTATTGGTTCAACAATTCCAGATGCCTGACCTAAAAAGAATGATTTTCCCCTTGAATAACCTTCTCTTCTCAACGGAATGGACACTGCTGCTCCTTCAGGAAAGTTTTGAAGCCCTATGCCAAGTGCCAATACACTAGCCCCTGCAATAGTTGCTCCCGATGCATCTCCTAAAGCCGCTGCTCCAAAAGCAACACCAACAGCTAAACCTTCAGGTATATTGTGCAATGTAATTGCTAGCACTAAAAGTATGCTCCTTTGCAAAGATGTCTTCGGCCCCTCAGCTTTCGAGCTTTCAAGACCCATATGCAAGTGAGGCATCAGTGTATCAACTAAATATAAAAAACCGCCACCTAATAAAAATCCTATAGCTGCTGTCAAATAAGGCACTTGTCCTAAATTCTCCGCCATTTCTAGGCTTGGTTCTAACAATGACCAAAATGAAGCTGCTATCATAACGCCTGCTGCAAATCCCAGCATTCCATTTAAAACAGACTTATTTATAGTCTTAAAGAAAAACACTAACGCAGCACCTAATGCTGTTACTCCATAAGTAAAAAGAGTTGCTAAGAATGCCTGCTGAACTGGTGAAAATGAATCCAAGAAATTTAGCATGTTTTTCTCTCCCTAAATTCCAATATTATTTATCAATGCGTCTACTCTTTTTTTAATCACATCTATATCTTCATTTCTTGCTCTGCCATTGAATATATAGGTATCTACAAAGTCCCAATTTAATTTATATCTGTTCATTATGTCATCTAATTCTTTCTGTAATCCACTAGTCCATCCATAAGACCCAAATGCAAGTGCATGTCTTTTAAGTATTTTCTTCCTGCCTATCTCTTCTAATGCACAGGCAACAGGTGGAAACATCTGATATTCATATGTTGGAGCTGCTATTATTACTCCTGACGAGCTCAATACAGATTTAAGCATAGTTCCCCAATTTGTCTCAGGCAGTCTATGAACATTTAGCTTTATGTTCTTTTCAGTGATATATTTTTCAATCTCTTTGACTGCTTCTTCAGTTCTTCCATACATTGATCCCCATAATATGGTTATCTCTTTTCTGCCATACCCTAGAGCATAGTCAATGTAGTTTCTATACATCTGCACTATCTTGCTTGGGTCTTTTCTCCAAACTATCCCATGCCCAGGTGCTATTGTCTTTGCCCCTAATTCTTCATATTTATCAACTGCCCTTTTTACTTGTTGTGAAAAGGTCATCATTACATTTGCATAATATCTCAAGCCCTCATCATCTAAATATCTCAAATCCTCATCGGTTAAATCGTCATCAAAATCATAGTCTGTCTTTCCAAATGTTCCAAACAAATCACAAGTAAATGCTGTTTTTGTAGATTTTTCAAAAGTCATCATAGTTTCAGGCCAATGCACATTAGGTACTTCATAAAACTCTAAAACTTTTCCATCCCCTAAATCAAGCGTATCCAAAGTTTGTACTACCCTTACATTTTCTTCTTGGTCGAAGAATGCTTTCATTAAATTTGCTGCTTTTTTAGTACAAACCACTTCAAAATCTGTGTTGAGTTTTTTGAAATCCTTAATCCATCCAGAATGATCAGGCTCCATGTGATTTATCACTAAGTATTTTATATCTTCTAACTTAACTTCTGCTTTGTCTAATAGCTCAAATAATTTTTCAGGGACTCCATCCCAATCACAAAAGCCGTCTATTATGGCTGTTTTTTCTCCCTTTACAATATAAGAATTCAATGATACTCCATTTGGTATCTCCCACATTCCCTCAAACAATATTCCATCTAAACTTGCAGACAATTTAGTTATTCTATCACCTAATTTTATTACATCCATTCTACCCCTCCTTATCATTTCTGTAACTTTTTCATTCTTGAAATATTATTAAAATATGTTATCTATTTAACATTTTATCAAATGCTGCCCTTATTTTCAATAACATTGTAATTGCAGCTATAAAATGGTAAATTAAATATGTAAGAATTAAGAGGTGATCATATGATAGAAATTATATTAGCTTATGATGAGCTTGAAACGATTAGAGATTTATTTGAAGAATATACAAATATGCTCATACAAAAGGATGAAAAGTTTAGGGATTATTTATCTGAGCAAAACTATGATGAAGAGTTTGAAAATCCCAAAATAAAATATGGGCTCCCCTATGGAAGACTTTTTCTTTTGAAATTAGATAAAATCCCAATTGGTTGTGTAGCTTTGAGAAAAGTAAATGAATCAGCTTGTGAAATGAAAAGGCTTTACATAAAACCTGAGTACAGGGGAAATGGGTATTCGCATTTACTCGTTGATAAAGTTATTGAGTCAGCTAAAGAAATAGGGTATGAATACATAATTTTAGATACACTCCCATATTTAGAAACAGCATTAAAACTGTATAAAGAATACGGATTTGAAGAAACAGAGCCATTCAATGACAATCCGATGGGAAATTCAATTTACATGAGATTAAAAATAAGTGGTGAATAATTCACCACTTATTTTAATGCTTATTTTGTAACTAATTGTAATTCAACAGGTATATTTGCGTCAACTTGTTCTCCGTTTAATACTTTGATTGCTGTCTCAATTGCGATTTCACCCATTAAACCAGGTTGTTGAGCAACTGTTGCTGCCATTTCACCAGCTTCTACAGCTTTTACTGCATCGTCAGTTGCATCAAAGCCAACTACGATTATATCTCTTCCACTTGCTTTTATTGCTTCTAAAGCGCCTAAAGCCATTTCATCATTGTGAGCAAATACAGCATCTATTTCAGGTTGAGATTGAAGGATATTTTCCATTACATCTAAGCCTTTTGCTCTATCAAAATCTGCAGTTTGTCTAGCAACTACTTCAATTTCTGTGCCTTCTAAAGCAGCGTTGAAGCCTTCTCCTCTTTCTCTAGCTGCGCTAGTGCCAGCTATTCCTTCAAGCTCTACAACTTTGCCTTTTCCGCCTAGTTGTTCAATTATAAATTCTCCTGCCATTTTACCACCTGCGACATTGTCAGATGCAATATGGCATACTACTTCTCCGCCGTTTGATGCTCTGTCAACAGTTATTACTGGTATACCAGCATCATTAGCAGCAAGTACGCTATTTACAACAGCATCAGAGTCAGTAGGATTGATTACGATAAGATCTACTTTCTTAGTAATTAGGTCTTCAACATTAGAAGCTTCTTTTGCTGGATCGTCTTGTGAGTCTAATACAATCAATTCTACGCCTAAATCCTTAGCTTTTCTTTCTGCTCCTTCTTTAAGTGTTACGAAGAATGGATTTGATTGTGTCGATATAACAAAACCAACTTTTTTTGTTTCTGTGTTTCCACCAGTAGTATCTTCTCCTTCATCTGTACTAGATGTACAAGCAACAAGAGAGATACTAAGTACTAGTACCATCAACATTGTAATTAATTTTTTCATCTTTTTTAACCTCCCATTAATTTTTTATTCTAACAGCTAACACTGTTATAAACTTAAAATACAACTCCAGACTTTAGAATTATATTTGAGTATGGAGTAAATTCTCCTGTTCTAATTACAGCTTTACAGTCCTTGGACAACTCTTTTAATTTCTCGTGTTCAATTTCATTAACTCTAAATTGGTTATCTATAACAGAATCAAGTCTCTCTTTCATTTGTGGGCTTATGCTTTTTAACTCTACATCTATATAAGCCTCTTCTACTTTTAAATCCTCTAATACTGCTTTTAGTACATCTATAAAGCCAGGTATCCCTTCAACTACTGCTAAATCAATAAGTTTAACTCCCTTAGGCACAGGCATGCCAGCATCTCCGATTAAGATCATATCCATATGCCCCATTTCTGCAATTAATTTAGAAAGTTCTCCATTCAATATCCCTCTTTTTTTCATTCAATCACCTCTATTTGTTTTTATCTTTTCTATCTAGTAATACCGCAATCAGTATTACAATCGCTCTAACAATCATTTGATAATATGATTGAACGTCAAGTAAATTTAAAGCGTTGTTTAATATCCCAATGATCAAAGCCCCTACGATAGTTCCCAATATCGCACCTTGTCCACCTGCCAGAGATGTTCCTCCTAATACTACTGCTGCAATTGCATCTAACTCATATCCATCACCTGCTGTAGGTTGAGCTGAAGAAAGCCTTGCTAAAACTATAATTCCAGCAATTGATGCTAAAATTCCACTTATCATATATGCTAACATCTTAACTCGATCTGTGTTTACTCCAGAAAGTAAAGCTGCTTGTTCATTTCCGCCAACTGCATATATATGCCTTCCGTATTTTGTGTTATGGAGAATATGGTAGCAAATCGCAAAGATAATTATCATCATTATAACTGCAACTGGAATTCCTAGTATCTCTCCTCTTGCTATATACCTAAGCATTCTAGTAGCACTTTCTCCTTTTACTGCAATTGGCTTGCCGTTTGTAAATACCATTGTCGCGCCTCTTAAAAGGATCATAGTAGCCAAAGTGGCAATGAAGGGCTGAACTTTTCCTTTAGTTATGACCACTCCATTAAACAGCCCAAATAATGCACCTACTAAAATTGCAGCTAAAAAAGATATAAATACATTTGTCCCATTTGTAAGTAAATACGCACATATAGCTCCAGAAAAACCTAATATAGACCCAACTGAAAGATCTATTCCTGCAGTCAATATTACAAAAGTCATACCTGCAGCTATAATTGCATTGATTGAAGTCTGTCTTAAAACTGTAAGTAAATTGCCCTTTGATAAAAAGTTTGGACTAATAATGCTGACAACCACAATAATTAATATAAGCCCTAAAAGTGGCTTTGCTTTACCCAATTTAGTTTTCAAATTAGTTTTCCTCCCCTTTAATGATATAGTTCATTATCTTTTCAGAAGTGGCTTCTTCCCTTGTCAATTCTCCTTTTATTACGCCTTCATGCATTACTATTATTCTGTCGCTCATCCCTAAGATTTCTGGCATTTCAGAAGATATCATGATCACACAATGGCCTTCTTTCTTAATTGCATTTAATAGATCATAAATTTCTCTTTTTGCCCCGACGTCTATCCCCCGGGTTGGTTCGTCTAGTATGAGCACTTTTGGCTCAGTTAAAAGGGATTTTGCAATCGCCACTTTTTGTTGATTGCCACCACTTAAATTTTTTACTTTCTGCGTCAAGGAAGGAGTTTTGATTTTAATTTTCTCTCTATACTCCTGTGTAACTCTTTCTTCTTTTTTCTTGTCAAGACCAATCGCTCTTTTAAATTTGTCGAGTGAGGAAAGTGTTATGTTAGACTTTACATCCATCGAAAGAACTAATCCTTCAGATTTTCTATCTTCAGATACATACATTATTCCGTTTTCAATTGCTTCTTTTGGTGATTTGAATTCTACTTTTTTCCCTTCTAGAAAAATCTCCCCTTCATCTATTGGATACAAACCAAATATGGTTTTCCCCAATTCACTTCTGCCAGCTCCAACTAACCCTGATATGCCTAGCACTTCACCTTTTTTTAGGCTAAAAGAAATATTTTTTACGTATTTATTTGTCAGATTTATAACTTCAAGCACATTCTCACTAACCTGTGTCATTAAATATGGAAATTGTTCATCCAAAGTTCTGCCTACCATTAACTTGATTATCTCATCTTCATCCAAGTCGCTGATCATCCGCTCGTCAATTAATTTTCCATCTCTCAGAACGGTAGCTCTATCACATATTTCAAACACTTCTTTAAGTCTATGGGAAATATATACAATCGCTTTGTTTTCTGTTTTTAGTTCTCTTATAACATCAAATAGGCTATCCACTTCTTTGTCGGTTAGTGTATCCGTAGGTTCGTCCATGACTATTACCGAAGCATTCAAAGATAAAGCTCTTGCAATTTCAACCATCTGTTGTTTTGCTATCGATATCTCATTTACTCTAAGCGTAGGATCAATGTCAACTCTCAGCCTTTCCAAGAGCTTTTTAGATTCATCTATCATACAATCTTTTTTTAGTACTTTATAGGAATTAACCTTTTCTCTACCTAAAAATATATTTTCATAAACGGTCAAATTTGGTATTAGATTGAGTTCTTGGTGGATGATAGCGATTCCTTTTTCAGCTGCATCTCTAGGATTGAGTACATTTATTTCTTCTCCGTTTAATAATATTCGCCCTGAGTCTTTTGTATATACTCCCGATAAAATCTTCATCAAAGTGCTTTTACCTGCTCCGTTTTCACCTAAAAGCGCCATTACTTCCCCTTCATATGCCTTTAAACTAACATCGTCCAATGCTTTAACACCGGGAAAACTCTTTGAAATGTTCTCCATTCTCAGTATTTCTCTACCCATAAAACTCTCTCCTATTTAAAATTTATTACTTCTTCTAATGTAGGCAATGAAGTCTGTGCGCCAAACCTTTGAATTGAAATAGCTGCAGTTTTTTGTCCCATGTCGATCGCTTTATCTATGTCTTTCGTCTTTATATAATTAGCTACAAAACCACCTATAAATGCATCTCCTGCAGCAGTTGAATCTACTGCTTTCACTTTGTATGAAGGATACATTTTACAAGTATTTTCATCTACATAGAGCGCGCCTTTTTCACCTAATGTGACTATTATCTTTTTGACATTTCTCTCTATCAACAGCTTACTAGCTTTAATCAAGTCTGCCTCTTCTTTGATTTCTATGTGGGCTATCCTCGATATCTCATGCTCATTCGGTATGATGATATCTACGTTTTCTATGATTTCATCATCCAATTCATAGGCTGGAGCTGGATTAAGTATCGTCAGTTTGCCATGCTTTTTAGCTAGTTTCAATCCAAATTTTACCGTATCTATTGGAATCTCTAGTTGAAAAACTACAGCTTCCGCATTTTTGATAATCCCTTCATTCTCCAGTAGATATGCTTCATCAACTTTGCCGTTTGCTCCTGGAATAACTATGATGTTGTTGTGTGCATTTTTATCTACATTTATAACCGCAATTCCAGTAGATGTGCTTTCACTCTTTATGTTTTTTATATTTACACCTGATTCTTTCATTGAATTTAAAACAATGTTGGCAAAACTGTCATTGCCTACCTTCCCTAAGAAGTCCACATCACAGCCTAATTTTGCCATCGCAACAGCTTGATTAGCGCCTTTTCCTCCAGGTATTTGAGAAAGAGAATTCCCCGTTACCGTTTCCCCTATTTTAGGTATTTCATCGACTTCAACAACTAAATCTAAATTGATACTTCCAATGACGACAATATTGCCCATCAACAACTCATCCTTTCAATTAAACTTGTTCTTAGAATGACCTCATAATCCATATCATAGCCATTAATCATGTTGACTAGCATGTCTACGGCCTCTTTACCCATTTGGTAAATTGGCTGTTTTATAGTAGTAAGTGGCGGATTGATGTATTTAGAAATTTGAATATCATCAAATCCAATTACTTTTACATCCTCTGGTACTCTAAACTGTTTTTGCTTGAGTGCATTTATCGCACCTATCGCAATCAAATCATTTCCACAGCAGATCCCTTTAAATTTTCTTTTCTTTAATATCTCTATAACCCCATTAAATCCTGTTTCTATTGTGTAGCTGTCTAAATATATCAAGTCCTCATCTATTTTTATTCCATAATCCGATAAAGCTCTTTTGTATCCATTTAGCCTTTGACTAGATGATTTACTTATTACATTAGAAGAAATAAATGCTATATCTCTTATGCCTTTTTCTATTAAATATTTACATGCCTCATATTCCCCAGTTTCGTTGTCGACAAAGATCTTGCCAACTTTTACATCTGTGTTTATGTCTCTGTCTAAAAGAACCATCGGAATTTTTCGCATATTGAGTGATCTCTCCACACTTTTTTCAGATGCTGTTAGGATAATACCATCTACCATCTTTTCCTGCAGCACTTGTATGTATTTCTTTTCTTTTTCCTCGTTATTGTCAGAGTTGCATAGTATCACTGAATAACCTCTTTTCTCTGCAGCATCTTCTATTCCCCTCGCTAATTCAGAGAAGAAAAGATTCATCACGTCAGGAATTATAATTCCAATAGTCTTCGTCGATTTTACTTTTAAGCTCTTAGCAACTGCATTAGGTATATAACCCTCTTTTTTAGCTATGTCGAAAATTCTCTTTTTTGTTTCCTCACTAATGTAGGGAGCTTTGTCATTTAGTACTTTGGAAACAGTTGCGCTAGAAACGTTTGCTAGCTCTGCAATCTCTTTTATTGTTATGCCCATATTATCACCACTTGTCAGTTAATCGTTTAATTGGGTAATCGTTTACCTAATATAATAATATCACTTCTTCAATATAAATCAACAAATTTTTTTAAATTTCTTCGAAATCTTCTGTCATATAGAATTCAATGCGTTCTTCTAATGAAGGGTGCGAATAATACCAGAATTCATAGAACTTTGAAGGTCTTGGAAGCCCTAAATTTGTGTAGTTTATTTTCTTTAATGCGGATACCGCTGATTCTCTATCTTTTGTGAGCGAAATTTCAAACCTGTCTGCTTGTCTTTCAAATTCCCTTGAAAGCCCATTTTGAATAGGACTTCCAAAAAAATTAAACAAGTTTATCAGAATCAAAAACAAAGGAATCACAGCAAGATTTGTCATATTTTTAAAGCCGAATGCTCCTTTTGATTCCGCAAGCACCCAATTGGCTGAAATATTTAATAAATATAGAATTACAAAGCTTCCTGCTATCCCAAACAATATGTTTTTCCAAATGTGTCCTTTAACATAGTGCCCTATTTCATGCGCAGTTATGCTCACTACCTCTTTGGTTTCTAAATTGTTTATTGTATTGTCCCAAAGAACAATTCTCTTTGCACTAAATATCCCGGTCATGTATGCATTCATAGCTTTTGTGTCTTTGCTCTTATCCACTACCATAATCGAAGCATCTTCTATGTCTGCTTTTTCAAGAATTTCAGTTATTTCATCCCTCAGCGCTCCATCCTCCAACGGCCTGTAGTTGTTAAAAATAGGGTCTATAACAAATGGCGATATAAAGACAATAAACACAATCACAGGTATTGAAATAAGCCAGAGATTAAACCACCACATGTTTGGGCTTTTATATATAATCAGAAATGGAATGAATAAAAACAAAGAAATAACAGCATCATTTACTAAAAATGACTTTATATTTAATTCAAGCCATCTAAGTAGTGTCTGATTCGAAAGCCCATACTTATACCCTAGATAGTATGAGCCATAGTAATTGATCGGCAAATTAATTAAAAACATCATTCCAAAGAAAATTAGCCCATAAATTATCCCACTCGCAAATAGACTGTGCTTGTTTTGTGCAAATATACTTATCTTTTGCGATAGTCCACTTACTAAAAATATAAGAGGCAAAAGAAAAGTAGCTATTAACCTAACTGCCCACACCTTTAACAAGTCAATTCTATAGCTATATACTGTTTCTTCTAGTTCAGGGTAATCTCTCTTTAAAGATTCTATGTTGTTAAGCTCTGCCTTGAACATAAGAAATATAAACGCCAACAATACAATAAAAAACACAACGATTGTTGTTTTTAATTTATATGTCATATTTGCTCACTCCAATTTTTATAATTTAGTCGAACATAATTCTGTATATTATTATAGCCCGAAATCTCGGGCTATTCGTTGTATATGAACTTCTTTATCGCATGAAAAACTCCATTTTCAATATTTGAACTTGTGACATAATTTGCTCTTTCTTTGATGAAGTCTGGTGCATTATCCATTGCTATGCCTATCTTTGCAAACTCAATCATAGATAGGTCATTTTCTCCATCTCCAATGGCCATTATCTCATCATTTCTAATCCCGTACATATTAGCTACATATTCCAACGCTTTTCCCTTTGAAACATTTGAATCATAAAGTTCCAAGTAAAACGGCATTGAAAAAGCTAAAGTGTATTCTTCATCTATCTTTCCTTTCAGATCATCTCTTAATTTTATAAGCACTTCTTCCTCATCAGAAAAGATAATCTTATACACAGAATTCCATAGATTGTTGTCATCTAGGTATTTAACCACGTTGTTTACTCTTCTTGGTATTACATTGCTGTATTTTGTAAATATGTTGTAGTACTCATCATTGTTGTCAGTAGCTATGACCTCATCTTTAAAAAATATAAGCATAAACCTTCCATTGTCATATAAGTCAATGAACAAATCCTTTATTTTCTTTAAATTCAAAGGTTTGTCAAATAAGACATTCTCCCCTTTATTGTCAGTTACTATCGCTCCGTTTAGCGCAATAAGTGGCGTGTCAAGTTTTAGCTCATTGCTAGCCCAAATCATCGACTCTATTTCCCTGCCAGAAGCTAGCACCACTTTAACTTCAAGTTCCTTTAAATTTTCTATTATCACTTTGTTTTCATCTGAAATCTCGTGATTATCATTCAATAATGTTCCATCTAAATCCAAACCTATAAGCTTAATCATTAAATTACTCTCTCTCACTTTCCACTAATTCTATTAAATACTTCAAAAAATCTTCTTTCAGGTCATCTCTTCTCAATGCAAATTCAACAGTTGCCTGTAAAAATCCCAATTTATCACCCACATCGTATCTCTTGCCCTCAAATTCATATGCGTACATTGCTTCTCTTTTAGCCAGTTCTTTTAATGCATCAGTCAGTTGTATCTCGCCATTTTTCCCTGGTTTTGTATGCTCCAACACTTCAAATATAGAAGGGCTTATGATGTATCTGCCTAAAATAGCAATGTTTGATGGAGCTGATTCTTTAGGTGGTTTTTCTACTAAGTCCTTAACTTTATACACTCTATCTTCGATGTGTTTCCCATCCACAATGCCATATTTACTTACATCTTCATAATCTACTTGCTGAACACCTAAAATAGTGGTTTTGTACTCATCATAAATGTCTATCATCTGCTTTAAACAAGGCTTCTCAGGATTGTAAACAACATCGTCGCCTAAAAGGACTGCAAATGGCTCATTGTCAATAAATGTCTTGGCACAATAAATAGCATGTCCAAGCCCCAAAGGTTGTTTTTGCCTTATATAGTAAATATCAGCCAAATCAGAAGTTCTCCTCACTTCTTCTAAAAGGTCCGACTTTCCTGCTTTTTCAAGCTCTAGTTCTAACTCTATCGACTTGTCAAAATGATCTTCAATGCTCTTTTTATTTCTACCTGTAATAATGAGTATTTCCTCAATCCCAGACTCCACAGCTTCTTCTATGATGTATTGAAGCGTAGGTTTGTCAACTATAGGCAGCATTTCTTTAGGTTGTGCTTTTGTAGCTGGCAAAAACCTAGTCCCAAGACCTGCTGCAGGTATAACAGCCTTTTTGACTCTCATGTAATCCCTCCTAATCGACAAATTTGTATAGGTTTAATCCTGAATTTTCATCAAACTCTCTTTCCACAACTCCATCTATTTTTTCAATAACCAATTCACAAGTTGCGCTAACAACAGCCTCATTCAAGTGTCCACCATGAACGTGGTATTCTTCATCTCCTAAAGCTATATGCATGTGAAGATAAGTCTCGCCGTTTTTTGTTGAAATATTGCCTATAAGGCTTGTTATTTCATAATCACCCTCTAATTTTGTCGAGTGATACTCTTTTGTGTTTGTATCAAATAATCCGATAGTAGCGGAACCCACTGCTCCAATGCCCATGATTGAGCCTAGTTTGATGTTCTCTTTTTCAACTAGTTCTTTGATCTTTTGAACTATCTCTTCCCCTATGTTAATCCTTGCGATGTATTTATCCCCAAAAGCTCTATATTCCATTTTAAAACCTCCAATTATTTTTCGATTGTTATTGTCTTTATTACTTGTTTTTCGATTGGCCTATCCCTAAAATCTGTTTTTACATTCGCAATTTCATCAACTACTTCGATCCCTTCAATAACTCTGCCAAAAGCAGCATATGAACCATCTAAATGAGGCGCGTCTTGATGCATGATAAAAAACTGGGACCCAGCAGAGTTGGGATCACTCGCTCTTGCCATAGAAATGACTCCTCTTTCATGCTTTAAGTTATTTTCAAAACCGTTCTCTTTAAACTCGCCTTTTATGCTGTAACCTGGCCCACCCATTCCAGTGCCTTCAGGATCTCCACCTTGTATCATAAATCCCTTTATCACTCTGTGAAAGATAACTCCATCATAAAAATTTTCTTTTGCTAATTTAATAAAATTTTCTACTGTTATAGGAGCAATATCTGGATAAAGCTCTAATTTTATTTTTTTGCCGTTCTCCATTTCAATTGTCGCTATTGGATTTACCATAAATGCACATCCTTTCGTGAATCTATATATTAAATTGTACCATATTAAATGAAGATTATAAACTATTGCTTTTATGTGACTATCCATACGCCAATTTATCCTGAAAGGTATTAGAAGAAATTTAAAGCTTAGTTTATTATAGCTCAAATAAAGATCTCTTTGGAAATATCCCAAACTGCCCGCCAGTATGAATAAATAAAATGCTTTTTAAATCCTTAAAATTTCCATTTTGGATTTCATTAAAAAGTCCATAAAAAGCTTTGCCTGAATAAACTGGATCTAAGATAATCCCTTCAGTTTGAGCTATTTTCTCAATGAATTCTAATTCTTCCACTCTGCTAATAGCATAGCCTCTGCCTACATAGCCATCGATTATCTTTACATCCACTTTATTTACATCATAACATTTATCCAACAACTGCAATGTTTCATCTACAAGTTCACAAATCCTTTTAGTAAAATGCTCAGCAGTACTAGAGACATTAAATCCGATTATTTCTTTATTTGACTTGTGCAATTGATTGCCCAAATACAGACCAGTATATGTGCCTCCTGATCCAACTGCAACTACAATTGCGTCAAAATCTATGCCCAATTCTTTCTCCTGAATTAAAATTTCCTCAAAACAATTTATATAACCTAGTGACCCTATGCCGTTTGAAGCACCTTCTGGTATGATATATGGCTTTAGTCCTTTTTTTCGCAACTCTTCTTTAGTGTTTTCCATTATTTCGTTTCGCCTAAATGCATAATCATCAGATGATACAAATACAATCTCAGCACCAAATAATTTATCTAAAAAATAATTTCCGTCCACTTCATCCCTATCATTTCCCTTTAAAATGAGTGTGCATCCAAGCCCTATCTTTGCAGCAACAACCGCCGTTGCCCTTGCGTGATTTGATTGTATAGCTCCACAAGTAATCAAATGATTAGCACCTTTTTTAAGTGCCTCATTAACACTAAATTCGAGTTTTCTTATCTTATTTCCAGAAAACTCAAACCCTGTGTAGTCATCTCTTTTTATGTACACATTTTTATTTAAACAGAACGAGACTTTTTCTAATTTTTCAATTGGTGTAGGCAAATTAGCTAAGTTTAGTTTTTCAATACCATATAGCATAAAGATCCCCCATTAATTATTTTTTTCAATTAGTTTTCTTAGTTTCTCTTCCATTTTCTTTTTCCTGTCATCTGTAGATTCTCTTTCGATTTCTATGTCAATAGTGACAATATCTCCTTCAGAAGTATCCTCAGGAAACAATCTCTTAGGAAATGAGTAGAAATCCTCAAATAGTTCCACTATAACAAAATCTCCTTCAAATCTATCGACAATGCCAATAGTTTTCATATAATTCACCTACTTTGTAGTCTCTACGGAATAATCGCTGCCATCTGACTTGATTATAACTGTGCCATTCAAATCAGTTCTATAAACTTTCGAGCCAATGCTATTTAATCTCTTCAAAACAGCTTTGGTTGGATGCCCATAAGGATTGTCCTTCCCCACCTCTATCACTGAAACCAATGGCCTAACTTTATCTAAAAATTCTTTACTACTGGAAGTATCGCTTCCATGATGAGCAACTTTTAAACAAACTGATTGGATATCAGGATAACTATTTATTATCTCTTCTTCCGTCTGTGCTTCCACATCACCGGTAAACATGCAGGAGAAATCTTCGTACTCAACTCTCATTACGACAGAGCTGTTGTTCGCATCTTCCTTCGGCTTGTCAGGACTTAATATAGAAACTAAAACACCATCTAAATTAAACTCATCACCTGCTTTCACAACTTTAAACGAAATGTTCTTCTCATCAATTTTGTCTAAGTATTTTTCATATGTAACACTAGTATGGACAAATCCACTGTCTAAAACTTGTTTTACTTCGAAGTTGTTCATTATATCAACAGCTCCACCTATATGATCAGAATGGGGATGTGTCAATACAAAAACGTCTATTGTATCCACTCCTACTTTCTTTAAATAGTCAACTAAACCTTTAAAGCTTTCTTTAGTCCCTGCGTCAATTAGCATCACTTTTTTATTTGGCGTTATAACCAAAGAGCTATCGCCCTGGCCAACGTCGATGAAATGAACCTCAAAATCATCCGAGCCAAACAACGATTCCAATGAGAAATTGCTGTCTTCTGACTGCAAAGATAGCAACGAAACAATTACAACTGTTAAAATGATTAAATAAGAAAGAAATTTTTTCACAATCCACCTCAAATGTCAGTATTTATATCCATTCTATCACAATTTAAACATTTATGAATATATTTTGGCAATATTTATATAACATATAGTAAAAGGAACGAATATAATGTATAATAATTTGTGTCTCTAAATTTGTCCTGTGGAGGAATAATATGAGCGAAAAACTTTCGCTTAAAGAAAAATTAGTTTCGTACAACATAAAAGTGAATATTATTAATGGAGTATTTGCAGCTATTGCTTTCAACTTAGTAAATCCGTATTTAGCGAAGTTTGCTGAAAGATTGGGAGCTACGGACTATCAAATAGCTTATCTAACTAGTTTTCCGTACTTTGTAAGCATATTTGCATATATTCCAGGCGCAATTCTCATTGAAAGTCTGAGTGACAAAAAGAAAACCACCGGAACTATCATGTTTATGCATAAATTATTTTATCTTGTTTTAGCTTTATTGCCATTCTTGAAGGGAATCAATCAAGCGAGTCTATTTGTAACCATAATAGGCTTGATGAACTTGCCCGGAGCTATCGCAACCATGGGATATCAATCTAGCATCGGAGATGTATTCTCTATAGAAGATCGAGGGAATGCAATGGGGCTTAGAAATAAGTACTCCACTATATTTGCATTAGCTGTAACTTTCATCTCAGGGCAATTGCTTACATATATTCCAAAGACCAATGAAGGTTCTATAAGGCTCTATCAGGTATTTTTCTTTTCAGCATTCATTTTCTCACTCGGAGAAGTCATAAGCTTTTTGAAATTCAGAGGCATGAAAAAGAAAAGGAAAACAGCAAACTACATAGACTCATTAAAATCGACAATTAAAAATCTGCCAAAAGAAAAGAATTTTCTCGTATTCACTATGATATCAGCATTCTTTTATATAGGCTGGATGGGGGCTCAACCGCTCTTTAACATCTACACTATAAAAGTGTTGGGCGCAAATGAGTTTTGGCTAAGCGCTATATCTATATCAAGCAGTCTTTCATCTATACTCTCATTTACAAGATGGGCAAAATTTGCAGATAAAAAAGGCAATAACTTAGCACTTGGCACAGCGCTTATTGGGATGGCAATCACCCCTATATTTTATGTGCTATCGACAAATATATTTATGTTGGTGCTGTTTAATATAGTTATAGGAATATCTGTCGCTGGGACAAATCTGATTTTGTTTAATATGCTCCTAGAAGTAACCCCTTCAACCAATAGGACAATTTACATAGCTATATACAACACAATAACCGCAATAGTGTCAGCAGTAGCTCCAATAATGGGAGTAGCTATAAAAGATATGTCAAATATTGCAATAGCGCTTATAGTAATAGCGATATTGAGATTTATAGCAAGTTTTATGTTTATATCAAGAGGAATAGCAAGAGAAAAGAATTAAAATAAAGAGAGGATGGCCTCTCTTTATTTTAATTCTACTTCATGTCCACCAAATTCATTTCTCAAAGCTGCAACAATTTTCCCTGAAAAAGTATCATCTTCTAATGATCTATACCTCATAAAAACTGATAAAGCTATCACTGGAGCAGGTACTCCTAGATCCAAAGCAGTCTCAACAGTCCATTTGCCTTCTCCGGAAGAATACATTATCCCTTTTATTGAATCTAATTCTTTGTCTTTGCTGAAAGCAGATTCTACTAGCTCCATCAGCCAAGATCTAACGACTGAACCATGATTGTATACATGAGCAATCTTCTCATAATCAAGGTCAAAATCCGATTTATAAAGGACTTCAAATCCCTCTGCAATTGATTGCATCATTCCATATTCTATTCCATTGTGCACCATCTTTACAAAATGTCCACTGCCTGGTTTACCAGTATAAAGAACTCCTTCATCAACTGATATATCTTTAAAAAGTTTCTCGCAACACTTAAAAACTTCTTCTTCTCCGCCAACCATTAAACAGGCACCATTTAATGCTCCTTTTGGTCCGCCACTAATTCCACAATCTAAAAACTCTATGCCTTTTTGTTTTAAATACTCATATCTCCTGATAGAATCCTTATAATGTGAATTCCCTGAATCAACAATTATATCTCCTTCATCAAGATGATCTATCAATTCTTCAATAGTATCATCTACTGTCTTTCCAGCTGGCAGCAATAGAAATACTGTTCTTTTTTTCGGAGTCATATCAATCAATTCTTTAATAGATTTTGCTCCGTTTACTCCTGCTTTCTGTGCTCTTTCGATGTTTTCCGTTGAAATATCATATGCATTTATTTTATAGCCTTTATCAAGCATGTTTAATGCAAGATTATACCCCATTTTGCCAAGACCTACTAAAGCAATATTCATATGTCACCACTCCTTTTGTTAAGTAACCACATTATATTATACAAAAATACTGACAATAAGTGTAGTTATTAACCCAACTATTCCAATTATCGTTTCCATCACAGTCCATGATCTTAATGTATCTTTTTCAGATATACCAAAATATCTATTTACAAGCCAGAATCCACTATCATTAACATGAGATAACACTGTAGATCCTGCAGCAATTGCAATTACTATCAAAGCTGGTTCCACATTAAATGCTGGCAATAGTGGTGCCATTATTCCTCCAGCAGTCATCATTGCAACTGTCGCAGACCCTACTGAAACTCTTACTACAGTTGCTATTATAAACGCTAGAATTATAGGGTTCATACTAGAATCAGCTAACCCCTCAGCTAAGACAGTACCTATGTTGCTATCTATAAGAACCTGTTTAAATATACCACCAGCACCTGTAACTAGTAGTATTAGACCAGTAGGCGCCAACGCAGCTGTAGCAACATTGTTTACTTCATCTCTAGTCAAACCTTTGTGTTTTCCTAGAGTTATAAAAGCTAATATAGTTGATATACTCAAAGCTGAAAATGGATGTCCAATAAAAGTCAATATATTTCTTATACTACTTCCTTCCTCTAAAAATACCCCTGCAGTAGTATTTAATAGTATGAGAACAATTGGAATTAAAATTAAACTAATTATCAGTTTAAAACTTGGCAAATCCTTCTCTTCTGCTTTAATTACATTTTCATCAAGCTCCATATAATCAGGAACTCCTGCATATATTTTATTGCCTATATACTTCCCAAATATCGGCCCTGCAACAATCATAGAAGGTAGTCCTATAATTATACCAAATAATATGACTTTACCTAAATCTGCTCCCACTAATTGTGCTACAGCAACTGGCCCTGGAGTTGGTGGAACAAATGCGTGAGTTACCGCAAGTCCAGCCAACAATGGTATGCCATAGTGTAACAATGACTTTTTAGTCTCTTTCGCTAGTGAATAAACTAGAGGAACAAGAATAATAAACCCAACGTCGAAGAATACTGGAATAGAAACTATAAATCCGGCTAACCCTAAAGCCCATGAAGCCTTATCTTTGCCAAATTTCCTTATCAATGTCCTTGCAAGCCTTTCTGCTCCGCCTGAAACTTCAAGCATTTTCCCAAACATAGCACCGAGCCCAACCACTACACTTATAAAACCTAATGTACCACCCATGCCGCTCTGTATAGTGCCCATTATTTTTTCTATAGGCATACCAGCGGCAACAGCCGTCCCCATACTCACAATGAGCAATGCCACAAAAGCATGGAGTTTAAGCTTCATGATTAAAAATAGCAACAATGCAATAGAAATCAATAATACTGCAACATAATAAAATTGACCGTACATCTTAATACCTCCTATAATTTATTTTGAAAATGTGCTAAATCTCCTAACACATTTTTCATACTACTTACAGCGTTTTGGTATATCTGAAACAACTCCTTATACTTATCTTTATTTTGAGTTGGTAAATACACTTCTCCATCTTCCAACATAAAATCAAGTTCTTTTAAACTATTTACTTTTCCTATTGCTAATAGTCCCAACATCAAGGCTCCTAAAGTTGGGCTTTCATAATTATTTGATATGATAATCTGTTTATCCATTACATCTGTCAGTGTTTGTACCCAACACTTTGATTTTGTAAAGCCACCATTAACATACACACATTTAATGTGGTCGTTTGTTTCTTTTAATACTTCAAAGACATCATTTATTGCAAAACATATACCTTCGATAGTTGATCTAGCGAAATGCTCTCTTTTATGCATATCCGAAATACCTATATATGAACCTCTCAAATTCGAATCCCAGTATGGTGCTCTTTCTCCAGTAAGAAAAGGTAAAAATATGAGTCCTTCGCTACCAGGTTTAACGTTTTCAATCATCTCATTTATTAAATCATATGCTTCAATGTTCATTTTTGATGCAATTTCAATCTCTTCACTGCAAAATGTATCCCTAAACCACCTATAAGTTATTCCGCCATTGTTAATAGCGCCACCTGATACATACATATTGTCTGTTAATATATATGAAAAAGTTCTGCCTTTATCATCAATAATTGGTTTGTCAGAAACTGTCCTTACCGCTCCACTAGTCCCAATCGAAACAACCGCAGTGCCAAAATCGATTCCGTTTGAACCAAGATTAGCAAGGCATCCATCACTAGCACCTAACACAACTTTTATGTCTTCGCTAAAATCTAAGTCTTTGCGGTATTGATTCAACATCCCTTCTACGATGTATGTTGTAGGGTGAGGTGTAGATAGTTTGCTTTCATCTATGCCGCATAAGTTCAATGCTTCATCGTCCCATTTTAAATCGTAAATGTTGAAAAATCCTGTAGCACTAGCTATCGAATAATCTACTAAATATTCACCAAACAACTTGTAAATGACATACTCTTTTATAGATATGAACTTAAAAGTATTATTGAATATCTCAGTTTCGTTGTCTCTAAGCCACATGATTTTATATAGAGGTGACATTGAATGACAAGGTGTACCTGTTCGTTTGTAAACTTCTAACCCAATGCCATTTTCCTTAAATTTTTCTGCATAGTCGCTGCTTCTGCTATCAGCCCATATGATGCAATTAGTCAAAGTAGTAGCCTCTTTATCTACACATATCAAGCTGTGCATCATTGATGAAAATGAGATAAACTCAACTTTCTCTCCCAATTTCTTCGCCTCAGAGTTCACTTCTTTTAAGGTTTTTAAAACCGCATTAAAAATTTCTTCAGGATCTTGCTCTCTCATATTTGGTCTTGGAGAATAAATGGGATAAAGCACAGATGATTTCGATTTAAT
Source organism: Soehngenia saccharolytica DSM 12858 (assembly GCF_059568515.1). Taxonomy (NCBI): domain Bacteria; kingdom Bacillati; phylum Bacillota; class Tissierellia; order Tissierellales; family Tissierellaceae; genus Soehngenia; species Soehngenia saccharolytica. The sequence goes on from NZ_JCANTN010000001.1 coordinate 101,087, forward strand.
ATTTCCGTATTCGTCATACAAAATTGCTTTTGTACTCGTAGTGCCAATATCAATTCCTATGTAAAACATTTTCCTCACTCCAATAAAAAAATATTATATTACGCTATAAAAGATATTTTCTTTATTATAGCATAATATAATATTTAATCAAGTAAAATAAAAATTATTTTTATAATCGCTTTGAAGCTATTCCTTTTCTTATCTTTTCTAGATTGCCCAATGCTTCATCTTTACTTGTCATGGCACTGTTTACATATATCCAATCTATTATCATCAAAGCTGACACCCTAGACTCCATAGCTTCTGATCTAAATAATGACTCTTTCCCATATGCAATCAATGAAATGTCTGATTCCTTAGCGATTGGTGATTTGGCATTTGCAGTTATGGAAATGATTTTCAGGTTGTTTTCTTTAGCCAATCTAATATTATCAAGCAGCTCTTTGTTGCTTCCGGAATTTGAAAAAGCATACACTACATCATTTTTAGAAGCTAAAGAAATTAACATTGCTTGCCAATGCGAATCAGATGTAGCACTGCAAGTTTTCCCTAGTCTTATAAACTTATGATGTGCATCCTCTGCTAGTGAAAATGATCCGCCCATGCCAAAAAACATAAGTTGCTTAGCTTCTAATGTAATTTTTGATGCTTCTGCTATTTTCTCAGGCTCATTTAATCTCAATGTGTTATCTAAGCTATTTATGTTAGATTTTAGTATTTTCTGCATTATTAAATATGTATCATCCCCTTCTTTTACTTCTTCGTGTATGTTTTCTATCGGCTTTATGATCTCCCCAGCTAGGTTTATCTTTAGATCTTGATATCCTTTATATCCAAGTTTGTTGCACACTCTAAATACTGTTGTTTCACTAACTCCACTTGACTCAGCTAGCTCTGTGATTGAGAAATGAATAATATCCCTCGGGTTTTCTAAAATATATTTAGCTACTTTCTTTTCAGCTTTATTTAAATCATTGTATATTTGAACTATTTTTTCTAAACTGCCTTTTTCATTTGCCATTTTTGCACCTCAATAAAAAATATTTTCTTTATTTTATCATAAAACTAAAGCTTAAGTAAAATAAAGGAGATGAATTTTTCATCCCCTTATTTTTGACCATAGCTTTTAAATTTTTCTATTATTTTTTCCATCTCTATTTCATCTATTATTACAGGTTCACCAATATTTTTAGCTTTTATATAAAGTTCAGACACATACTCCACATCTTCTAATATGCTAAAAGCTTCAAAGATATCTTTTCCTCCCGTTAGTACACCGTGGTTTGCTAATAAAACTGCTTTTCTATCTTTCATTTCATCATAAGCATTTTTTGCCAATTCTTCAGTGCCAAAAGTTGCATACTTAGCACATCTTACATCTTTACCCGCTGATGCTATCATATAATGGACAGCAGGTAAGCTCATATTCATGCAAGATAGAACAGTAGAATAAATAGTATGTGCATGTACTATTGCACCTATATCTTCTCTATTTGCATAAAAAATCCTATGTAAGTTATGCTCACTCGACGGCTTTTTACTGCCTTCTACTACATTTCCATCTATATCCATGATCACTATATCTTCTATCTTAGTATTATAGTAATCAATCCCACTTGGGGTTATGGCAAACATTTTTTTATCTCTATTAAAAATCGAGAGATTGCCACTTGTGCCTTTGGTTAAGTTTTTGTCGATAAGTTTTTTCCCGTATTCAACTAACAGCTCTCTTTCATTCAATAAAAGCATTTTATCACCTACACGCTTTCATAACCATTTGGATTATTTAACTGCCAGTTATACGAATCTCTGCACATAGTCTCTAAAGAAAATTGAGTTTCAAATCCAAGTTCTAATTTTGCTTTAGTAGGGTCTGCGAAACAAACGTCAATATCTCCAGGTCTTCTATCCACTATTTCATATGGAATTTTTACTCCATTGGCTTTTTCAAAGGCTTTGACTACATCTAGCACACTATAGCCTATTCCTGTTCCTAGGTTGTATATAAAAAGTCCAGCCTCTTTATTTATCTTTTCCAATGCTTTTAAATGTCCTATAGCTAAATCCACTACATGTATATAGTCTCTTACTCCAGTGCCATCATGAGTGTTGTAATCATTTCCAAATATATACAGCTTCTCTCTTCTCCCCAAAGCTACTTGTGTTATATAAGGCATGAGATTGTTTGGTATGCCATTTGGATCTTCGCCAATTCTTCCACTTTTATGTGCACCGATTGGATTAAAATACCTCAAAATTGATATACTATATGAATTATCTGCTGCGTATAGATCTTTTAAGATCTGCTCAATCATAAATTTACTCCAACCGTATGGATTTGTAGCCTTAAGTCTCATATCTTCAGTAAATGGAGCTTTATTTTCATCTCCATACACTGTTGCTGAAGAACTGAATACTATTTTTTTCACATTGTGCCCTTTCATCACTTGAAGTAAATTTAAAGTCCCTATGACATTGTTTTGATAGTACATAAGAGGCTTTTCTACTGATTCTCCGACTGCTTTTAGTCCAGCAAAATGTATCACAGCATCGATCTTATTTTCGCTAAAGACTCTATCTAATCCATCTTTATAGAGCAAGTCTTCCCTATAAAACTTTGGCTTTTTCCATGTCAGCTCTTCAATTCTTTTTAATACTTCCATTTTGCTATTTTTTAAATTGTCTACAATAACTACCTCATACCCTGCATTTAAGAGTTCTACGCAAGTATGACTCCCGATATAGCCTAACCCACCAGTAACAAGAAGTGCCATCTCATCCCTCCTAATTCATCATTCTTTTTAGCCTCGTCTTAATTAAATTAATCATGCTGTCGACTTCATCAATCTTTAGTGTCAATATAATCCCAAAATATGCTATAGCTCCTATGATAATTGCCACTATGAGTGCAATCTCTTCTATTGTCTTTGTGATTAGCATTTGATAAATAAACCACGCAATGGCCCCCATAGCAAGTGATGCAAAAGTTATCTTTGCAAGAGTTATCGCAATTTTCTTTAGGCCAAGAGCTCCTATTTTCTTTCTTAAGTTAACAAACAACAAACCTGTTGAAAATATAGCTGAAATGCTCGTAGCTAAAGCTAGACCACCTATACCCATATATCTTGACAAAATAATGTTTAGCACGATATTCATAATTACAGCAATTGAGCCATTAATCATTGGAGTTTTAGTATCTTGCTGTGAATAAAAAGCTCTAGATAGGATATCTCTAAGTCCAAATCCAATCATGCCGATTGAATAAAACACTAAAGCACTTGTGGTCAATGTAATTGCATTTGCATCAAATGCTCCTCTGCCAAAGAGCAGCTTAACTATGGGCTCTGCAAATAACATTGCCCCAACTGTAATAGGCATGATCAATATGCTAATTGAGTTTATTGCCTCGTTTATAGCAGCCTTTAATCCCTTTATATTATCATTTGCAGCCATCTTAGAGATACTTGGATAAAGTACTGTAGCGACAGGTGTAACTATAAGTCCCTGAACAAAGCCGTTTAATCTGTTTGCATAATTTAATGCAGATATCCCTCCAACTACTAGCCCCGAAGCTATAGTCCTATCTACTAAGGTGTTTATCTGGTTTACAGATACTCCAACAATTACCGGTAAAGCTATGAACATTAAATTTTTTAGATGTTCATCTTTAAAATTTATGCTGAATTTATGCCTATATCCAGACCGCTTGATAGAAGGAATTAAAATAAATAGCTGTGATGCTGTTGCCAATACACTTCCCAATATCAAAAACAGAGGATCTTTATTTGCACTGACAGCTATCGCTATGATGATAATTATATTATATGGGACACCTATCAAAGCAGGTGTTAGAAATCTATTGTTAAGCTGTAAATATGCACTATAAATATATGTAGTGCCTGTAAAATATATACCTACTAAACTCAATTTAGTAAATCTTATCGCCATGGCAAGGGTTTGTCCTTTAAAGCCTGATGCAAAAAGCTTTACGATAGGTTCAGTAAAAATAAGCCCTAATACTACCAGTACAGTAGAAATCAACAATAAGATGTTTACGATATTGCTTGTAAATTTATTTGCCTCACTATCTCCATGCTTTTCTCTTATTTGGCTAAACATGGGAATAAAGCCAGTTGAAAGCCCTGTCCCAACAAAAGAAAATATCACAGCAGGTATAGTAAGCGATATAAGGTAAGCATCAGATATCGCTGAAGCGCCATAAAAATATGACAAAACTAACTCTCTAAAAAAACCAAATACTTTTGAAACCACTGTTATAATCATGATGATTATTGCTGTTTTTTTCATAATCTGCTCCAATCTAAAATAATCTACTAAGTTACTTAGTAGATTATATCATAAGGATGGTTAATTGAGGAGAAGGATTTTAATTAGAAGTTAATTGAATTTTTCATTTTACAAACTTTATATGTTCCCATTTTAGCGGAGTTCCTTTTCTCAAATCAGAAGTACTCAAATTTCCAATCACATCATTAATATATTTAGGTGGTAGTCCATACCCAGGTCTTATAGACTTCACATTCTCTTCTGTAAATTTTTCTCCTGCTTTTATGTCTTCAACAATAAACAAAGATCTACTTAATAACCTGTTTGCTTTTTTTGATTCGTTTATACTATAATCAATATTTCCTAATGCCTTCTCTGCATCTCTTATCGAATCAACCATTTGTTTAAACTCATATGGATCTAGCGAAAAACTAGAATCAGGCCCTCCGATTGATTTGTCAAGTATAAAATGCTTTTCTATTACTCTTGCTCCTAAAGAAACTGCCGCAATTGGTACAGTTATTCCAAGCGTATGATCTGATAATCCCACCTCAACTCCAAATGTTTCTTTCATATTTGGTATAGTTCTCAAATTTGCGTCCTCAATTTTTGCTGGATAAGCAGATGTACACTTCAATAAAATAATCTGGTTGTTCCCCATACGTTTACATGCATCCACTGCTTCTTCAATATCACTTAAGGAAGCAACACCAGTAGATATAATTATTGGTTTTCCCTTTGAAGCAACGAATTCAATCAATGGTATATCCACAATTTCATATGATGCTATTTTGTAGGCTGGAACATCTAAACTTTCCAAAAAGTCAACAGCTGTTTTATCAAATGGTGTTGAAAAGAAAACCAAACCCAAATCATTGGCATGCTTTTTTAATTCTTCATGCCATTCCCAAGGCAGGTATGCCTCATTATATAAATCATATAAAGTTCTACCATCCCAAATAGTTCCATTATTTAATTTAAAATATTCATTGTCGCAGTCAATTGTCAATGTATCCGGTGTATATGTTTGTACTTTTATTGCATCTGCACCAGCTTCCTTAGCAGCTTCGATGGTTTTCTTTGCGATATTAATATCATTGCCATGGTTTGCAGATAATTCTGCTATGATAAAAACCTCTTCACCTATATTGAAGTGCTTTATTTTCATAATCCACCCTCCTGAGTATGAATTTAACCACATTACCATTCTTATCAATTTCTTCAAAATTTAAACTTGTGAATAACATTATTGAAACGATATTGTTTTCTAAAACATAAGCGATTATATCCATTACTTGATTGTTTTCTGAAAGCAATTTATCAATCCCTTGCTTTAGGATAGATTTTGAATATCCTCTCCCTCTAAGTTTATTTGCTAAACTTATACTAATTATTGCACTATTTCCTTCAAGTTTAAATCTAATTTGTCCTAGTACTGAATTCATGTTATCGACTACAACATAAAAAACTGTATTTTCACTTTCTAATACATTAAAAAACCACTCAACATGATCTTTCCATGATATCTTATTTTTATTTATTGAATATTGTCTCACTAAATCCTCATTTGAAATCTCAAAAACATCTATTACATCTTTTTTTTGTGCTTTTCTTAAAAAGATTTCCTCAGTATTTATTATATTGCCTAAGAGAGCATCTATTATTCTTTTTCTCCCTTTTTTATCTATAACATACTCCATATCTTTTGATATTTTTTTTCTGTTCTCATATTTTTTTAAATAAAAAAATTTTTCCTGAAGTTTCATAATAAAATTATCTTCATCATAATTCAATAATATTTCAGAATTCAAATACTCTTTAAGTGATTCAAAATTATTTTTTTGGTTCTCAGCAACTTGAATTGCTATGAATGGAGTTCTTGTTGAAAGGAGTTCATATATTGTCTGCCCTGCAGCAGATATAGCTATGTCTGCATTATAAATAATCTTATACATATCAATTTCTGTTAAATCTTTATGGTATAATACATTATTAATTTTATTTAATGAAACTAATTTTGAATATTGAAACGCATCCACAACAATATCAAAATTTATATCTGGATTTTTTTCACATATATACTTAATCAATATTGGCGTTAAATTTCTTATATCTGTTCCCCCCATAATGATTAATCCTCTACTCACATTTTTATTCAGAATCTTCTCATCATCAACACAAAAAGCCGATCTTAAAATTACATATTTTGCTCCCTTAAGAACCTCTGCCTCGGTTTTATAAGAATAATCTATGTGGCTCGAATCCAAAGATGGGTTTAGCACTATTCCTTTTGGATAACTTAATCTACCAATATCGTCAATGTATAGAGCTCTTTTAGACTTTAAAGATATTGTTTCATAACATACGTAATTTGCCAAATATGAATCTACAATGACATAATCTTCATCGGATATGGTATTATCTAAATATTCAATGTTTGCCCAATCAACATTTTTATATGCTTTTCCTTCCAATATTCGTATGTTGCTCACTTCCCCATGTACTATTAATTCAACCTTGATATTTCTACTTTGAATTTCATCATATAATGCGATACATCTGGATAAATGTCCTAATCCTATGTTTTTTCCACCTTCAGTTAAAATTATAACTTTCATCGATATCAATCCTACTTACTTTATTTTCTTCTGCTCTATATGAGCATTTATTTCATAAAGTTCTGGCATTTTATCAAATAATTTAATGATATCATTTAAATAAAAATCATGGACTCCGTGGTATAAGTTATCGTATATTCTTTTAATTAATTCAAAGTCTTCTTCAGTATCTAAAGTCCATCTATACTTTGAATAATCAGTTTTGTTTTTGTAATAAAAGACATTAGTTGAGGTTTCATAGATGTATGGTGTAACATGCTCCCTCTGATATTTTTCAGTAGCATTGTTATATGCTTTTTCTAAAAAATGAAATGAAAATACTTCAGTATCTAATCCTCTCGGAAATGTACGGTTTGACAAATCATTACCAGCATTGGTAACAATATCGAAATCATGATCGTTATAAAATTCTATAATCTCATCTACAATCATTGGATCTATCAATGGACAATCTGAAGTAATTCGGACAATAATATCAATATTATTCTCTTTCGCAGCATAATAATATCTTGATAGAACATCATCCTCACTACCTCTAAAAACTTTTGCACCATATCCTAAAGCCTCAGATTCTATTATTCTATCTTGTTCATTAGTTGTTGTTGCAATTATTATTTCATCAATAAGTTTAGATTGTCTAACTCTTTCTATAACATGTCCCAACACAGTTTTCCCTTGTATTCTTTTCATAACCTTTTCTGGAAGTCTAGTTGAGCCCATTCTTGCTTGGATAATTGCACCTATTTTCATATTCTTCCCTACTTTCGATAAAAATCAATTACCTTTTTCACGGCTGCTATAACATCACTAACATCTTCATTTGACATGCTGGGAAATAGGGGTAAAGTTATCATGTTTTGATACAATTCTTCGGCATTTGGACACAGCCCTTTTTCATATCCTAAGTCTCTGTAATAAGGATGAAGATAAACAGGAAGGTAATGAACGTTAACACCAATATTTTCCGCTTGTAGTGCTTCAAAGATTTCTTTCCGAGTTGTAGTTAATAAATCAGGCTTAATTTTTATCACATAAATGTGCCAACCTGAATTAGAAAACTCTTCTTCGAATGGAGTTGCAATTTCTTTTAGATCTTTAAATGCATCATTGTATAGTTTAACAATTTCTCTTCTTCGATTGATAAAATTATCAATTTTACTCATTTGACTTATGCCAAGTGCACTTTGAATATCAGTCAGTCGATAATTATATCCAAGATATTGTTGCTCATAGTACCAAGGTCCATGATTTTCATTAAAGTTCTCTTGATCTCTTGTGATTCCATGAGTTCTAAAAATCATCATTTTCTTATATAAGCCTTCACTATTTGTAGTTACAATTCCACCCTCGCCAGTTGTTATAGTTTTTACTGGGTGAAAACTGAATTCAGCCATATCCGCTTGACTTCCGACTTTTTCCCCTTTATATTCGCTACCTAATGCATGAGCAGCATCTTCAATTATGATTAAATTATTTTTATTTGCAATTTCTTTAATACTATCCATGTCAACAGATTGTCCTGAAAAATCTACTGGGATAATTGCTTTAGTCTTATTTGTGATTTTCTCTTCAATTTTACGCGGATCAATATTATAAGTCATTGGATCAATATCAGTAAAAACAGGAGTGCCTCCACAGTATAATACAGCATTAGACGAAGCTGCAAAAGTCATAGGGCTGACAATGACCTCATCACCTTCTTTTATCCCAGCTGCAAAACAAGCCATATGAAGAGCAGCGGTACCGTTTGAAACAGCAACAGCATATTTAGCTCCTACATAGTCAGCTACTAATTGTTCAAATTCTCTTACTACCGGGCCAGTAGTAAGATAATCCCCTTTTAATACATTAATGACGGCTTTAATATCTAATTCATCAATAGTTTGTTTTCCGTATGGTAAGTAGGTATCTCTTACTGGTCTTCCTCCAAATATAGCAAGTTTATCCATATGCATTCCTCCAATTTATAGCCCTAACTCTTCTATCTTCTTTCTTAAGGTTTCTACATCTAACCAATCAGAATTTGTTCCAGAATTATACTCCCAGCCTTCTTCAATTAAAGTGCCTCCTTCTTTAAAGTAATGATCCATTGACCACCAAATATAGTTCGGATAAATTATATAGTGGTCTCCATAATCATATGTGTTCCTAGAATCATCACTAGTTATCATAACTTCATGCAGTTTTTCTCCTTCTCTAATTCCAACAACATTAATCTTGCCACCTGGATTCATAGCATTAGCTATATCAGTAATTTTATAAGAAGGATTTTTGAATACGTATGTTTCTCCACCTTTGGATTCTTCTAAAGCTTTTATTACTAAATCAGCTGCGTCGTCGAGAGTCATCCAAAATCTTGTCATCCTCGGATCTGTAATTGGAAGCTCTTTAACCCCATTGTTAAGTAACTCTCTGAAGAAAGGGATTACAGATCCTCTACTTCCAGATACATTGCCATACCTAACAACAGAAAATACAGTGCCTTCTCCTCCACGATATGAATTTGCTGAGACAAATAATTTATCTGAAACCAACTTTGTTGCACCATACAAATTAATTGGATTAACTGCTTTATCAGTTGACAAGGCAATCACTTTTTTTACTTCACAATCTAGGGCTACATCTACTATATTCTGTGCTCCATGAATATTAGTTTTTATAGCTTCAAACGGATTATACTCACATGTAGGGACTTGTTTCATAGCTGCTGCATGAATAACATAATCTACATCTTTAAAAGCTCTATACATTCTATCTTTATCGCGAACATCACCAATAAAAAACCTTAATTTTGAAATTGAATCTGCATATTTATATGAGAGTTCTTTTCTCATCATATCTTGTTTATATTCATCTCGAGAATAAATTATTATTTTCTTAAGGTCATATCTCTCCAATAAAATCTCTGTAAATTTTCTACCAAATGAACCAGTTCCTCCTGTTATTAATACTGTTTTCCCTTCTAACAAATTTATCACCCGCTTATAATTATAATTCGAATAAAATAAATATATATTATATTTAAGCACATAATTATATCATTTATTTCAATGCTTATTTACTTATTATATCGTATTTTTTATATTATATTATATATAGCACTTCCAACTTATTAATTAAAATAAATAAACGTTTTTCATTTTATATATTTTGTGCCCTATTTATTCTAAGTTACCTTTCGCCTATTGATATTAATTAAAAATAAGTTCCTAGATATATATATCAAAAATTACTTCTCGAAATTTTCGTTATAGAATTAATAGTAAAAATAATCTCATAAAAGCCTTTACTTCAATATCTTTTTTTAAATACTATCTAACTAGCATTACATCAGATCATCTCTCTTACTAATATAATTCCTTCTGCTTTTGTGTCAGCATTGTAACTGACTCTCTGTGAAACACTCCTTTTAACATCCCATCCGCCATCTTTATTTGGTAATACATGATGTGAATCTTGTTTTCCCCATTAAAACCTCCTATAATTTGAGATATGCACTTACCTTATTATTATCTTCTTTTTGCTATTATTCATCTTTTTCTCAATGCTCCAATGACGCTAATCAGCAAATCCATTTTAATGTATGCAATTTGATTATTACATTCGAGTTTGAGAATAGGACTCTCTTTATGCAATTTACAATTTTATAGTGTATAACGTAAAATTTCAAAACATAAATATCGCTGCCAGTATAGATGTATTTTCTTTATTTATAATCTTATATCTATCATGTCGTCAGTTTCCAATGAGATGAAACATTAAATATAGTGGTGCCTCAATAAGTTTAAGTCTAGTTGATTTGTAATATTTAATAGGTTCATTGTAAAGGTCCCATACTGAAATCCAGTTATCAACGATGACATCTTTCACTTTACATATCTCTCTCCTACTATTGATATAATATCTGACATATACTCCTATAAATTAAACGGGCAATTCTTAAAATCTTAAAATGCCCATTTATTATATGGATATATAGTTTATTATAGCACTACTGATTCAGTACCTTTCGCAAGTCATACTCTGTATTTCTCAATGTCTTCATATTCTCATTAGATAAATATTATAATAATATGCACAACCTATGTTGTCTTTTAAAGCAAAGGCTTATATTTAAAAATTAAAATTCTTATTTGAAAACAGAAGTTTCTTCTATTCCAGAATACATGCCTTCATCCTTCATAATGCTTCATGTAATCGTGAGATAACATATTTTCGATCTATTAAACGTTATTTAAATACCATTCAATAGTTTACTTCATCCCTTGTTCAAAAGTATAAGCAGGTTGCCAACCTAGCTCTGTTGTTATATTTGTATTGTCAATTGCATATTTTCTATCATGTCCAGGTCTGTAATAAATATTTTATAAGATTGTGTGATTTTCCTAATGTACTAATAATCAATTTCATTATCTCGACACTTGTCTTCTTATTGTTTCTTCCAACATTATATATTTCTCCAATTATTTTCTTGCATTTTAAGCACATCAACTTAAATAATAATTATAATAAAATAAATTTTGAAATTAAATCCTGAATTTATAATTAAGATTGATTTTCGTAAAAAATAATAATAAAATCATTGTCCAAGTTCATCATTTTATTTCAAATTAATATCTAAAAAGATTATAGAATGATAAAAAAACTAATATGTTAGAACTATAACTTATTATTTGAATATATTAATACGAGATTTTGCGTTTGATTTTTACTCTGTTTTCCTGTCATTCTTAAAGTTTTGACTACTTATTGCATTTACACAACTAACTAGTAATATTAATATTTTGTGAACATCATTGATTATCATTTGATAAATCTTTTATATACCAATAGAACAGCACTAAAAAAATACCGTTGAATTTAAAATTATCATTAATCTTTTTTATTTTATTAAGTATTTTGCGATATTTAATAATACTATTATTAGTATTAAATAAAAATACATTTTTTTCATATAATGTATTTCTTTTCGTTTTAAAACTTCTTACATTATCATTAATCAAAATTATTATGTATAAAATAAAGATCACTAAGTCAAAATAAAAATTATTGCCCAGATTATTTTTATTGGTTTTACCTAAAATTAAAGAAATAAATACACCCAATATCAGAATCTCAGATTTGTTTTTTCTTATAAAATTATATAAATTTATTGACTTTTGTAACAGGTATTTAATTTTACTTTCATGAATATTTATTTTTATCCCAATTAATGACTTATTTTCAAAACATTCAGTAGCTGTTTTATAAGCTTTTTTCACTTCAAAAAATGTATACGGCACCCTATTATTTAATAACACATTGAAGTGCATCCTTCGTTTAACATATGGATAATTATTATCATTTGGGCCGTTATTCTTCGATTTTGAATTAATATCCATGTATAAATCAGATCTATTATTAATACTTAAATATGAAACTCCATTATACTTCCATCCATAGTTGAAAGATGTTATTCCTAATTCTGCTATACATTCCCTCTGTATTTCATAATTTAAGTCTACTCTTGTTTTTGAAAAATAGTCCATTGTAGGTAAGTCCTCATATACAGATTGTCTATAGAATGGTACATTTTCGTCAACAAATTCTGATTGTCCATTAACAGAACAATATATTTCTCCAGAGTCTATGCTTTTATTTCCTCTTATTGCAACTATTAAATAATCATCTGTAGTGACTAAATTTGATGAAACTGCTATAGTATGAGTATTCAATGAAGTTTTCAAGTACTCATTAATTATATGTATGTGCTTTTTCTCATAATCAAAATTATTTGAGAATTCTATTAAATCTAAAATATCATTATGTAAAATAGAGTCTTGAATTTTATCCTCATATGTGTCGAAAGAGTTAATTAGGCTCCCATATTCAGTTCCTTTTAAAAATTCATGTTTGTTGATAAGAGAGTTATCAAATGCATCTACAGTAGCATAAGTTGTTCTAACAACTTTAAAAGTGAGGATTTTGGTTGGTAAACTATGAATTTGGCTAATATCATAATTAATACTTTTAACGCAAGGCATTACTCCAGAATAATAAGTATCAGTATCTATCAGTTTATAATATTTTTCCCAAATTTCACCGTCATGCTTTAGAAAGTCCATAATCAATTTATTATCAAAACAGTTTGATGCTTTCTCAATGAACAATGAATTGTTTTCAACAACAAAAGAAAATTCTCCAGATAGTATTTTAATATAATCCTCTGGCCATATATTGAAAATATTTATCTGTAAATCTTTATCATTCCTTGACCAATATATAGTTTCTTCTATATTTTTAAGGATTAAAAACGATATTACATAATTGTACATGGATTCATTATTTCTTGTATTCACTATATATCCGTAGTGAGTAGACATTTGTAATATACATTTGCCTAGCAATGCTTCCTCAAGTGATTCTCTCTCATCAATATTATTAAATTCAATACTATTAAATATTTTTGTAAAAAATACGTCATGATAATCTTCATCTATAATGAGATTCATATAATTAAATTCTTTATTTCTCTGTTTGATTTCAGCCTTAAAGCTATTATAATCATTATTTTTAAGATCAGAAATGAATTTTTTTAACGTCTCTACATTAAATTTAGGATGCAACCCATGATATACGTCTTTATATGCTAAATTAGGCTCGAGAATAACAGATAGATCATCATCTAAATCCCTAACAGCTATCAAAGCGAGATTGTTAACATTGTTATTTTTTATCTCATTGTTAATAAATAGATTCAGATTTCTAATATCTATATTGTTATAATTTGAGACCATATTTATTATTTCACCTCATAAATTAAATTCTTGAAACAAGTTTATATCTTTTATCATTTAACGTTAGTTAAAATTCTCCAATTATCCAGCTATCGATTAAAAATCTACAGTTATTAATAGCATCTCTTAATTGATATATGAATGGGATGGCATATCCCTGAATAACCTATAGTATAGCTTTGAAAATTTATTTTATATTTTATTTTAAATTCCCATTTTTAAAATTTTTATTTCTTTTAGGTGGATAATAATTACTGTAATTGTGTCATAACTAAAAAATATAATAGTTTATTAAACTGCACAGTTTTGTACTGACGATAAAGGTATTATACCAAAACATTGTAATAATATCCATCTTGGCATTATCCTCGATAAAGTCAATTAATTATAAAAAAACATAAAGTAACTTCTAAAATAATATGTTATATTTATCTTATTTATAAACTTTTTCATCGTTTTCTAAAACATTTTTTTCTTTCTTTTAGTTATTCCCGCTTATTTGTTATTAAATCACAATATACTGAGTTTTAGCTAATTTACTTTTATAATCTCTCTCATAATATTATATTCATTTTTTATGATAAATATTGCAATATGAATTATTATTTTCAATTCACAAGTATTATGATGTTCTCTTAATATATATGAAGGATAAAATCAACATCTAATAATATGCATTCATTATATTCTTACTATACTTTGAGCAAATAAAATCAAGCTAAAAACATCCAAGTAAATCACTTGGATGTTTTCCATCAAAATATCAATCGAAATAATCTGCAGCTTTTATCGCTTCTATCATACTAGATTCATTTGCTGAGCCTTTTCCTGCTTTGCCAAATGCTGTCCTGTGGTCTACAGATGTCCTTACAATAGGTAATTATACTGTTATATTTACCCCTTCGTCAAATGCTAATAGTTTCATAGGTATATGACCTTAGTCGTGATACATGGCAACCACTATATCAAATTCGCCTTTATAGGCTTTTAAAAATACTGTGTCTGGTGCAACTGGTTCTGCTACATCTAATCCTTCTTCTCTTGCTTTTAAAATAGCTGCTGAAATATCTTCTATATCTTATATGCAATCCTTTGCCACTTGTCATATCTCCATATGCCAATACATCTTCAATCGTTCTCGTACCACCTTTATAAATGCAGCCCAATGATTTTTCTTCGATAGTAGTTAGCCCGCCTTCAATATTTCCTGGTGTAGGTTGACCACTCCTTAAATCAACTCCCATTGTATTTGCTGTTTACTCACAATTCAGCACTATCTTCATAATTTTTTGAGCTACTTTTTCATTTCTAGCCCTCTTTGCTAATATATGTTCTGCTCCAATAAATTCAGTTGTTTAAGAAAATATAGATGTCCATTTAAATCCACTAATTTATCTGTCACATACCCTACAACTGAATTTGTTGCAAGACCAGATGTAGTGCCGGATCCACCGCTAAGTCAGGACCGATTTGACTACACCAATGCTGAATTAATTCATCCAAAGTTAAGTAGTCATCGACTAAAAGTTTTTCTAAATCTTTTTTCTCATGTATACCAGTATTTTCTGGCTCAATGAATATGTCATTTTTTTCAATCTTATCAGTATTTGTAAGGATAGACGCCCTTTCAATCATTGCTTCAAGTTCTCTGACATTTCCATCGTAATCATAATTAGTTAAGTAATCTAAAGAATCCTCTGAAATATATTTGATTGATTTATTGTATTTTTCTGAGTACTTCTCTTTTTTGAGAGCATTAACCTTAAATTATTTTCAAGCTCTTGAAGCTCTGTTATGTCATTAAATGTAGCTACAGCTACCTTTGCTTTGTCATCAACTCCTATATTACTTATCCTGCTGCCTATGGTATCTCCTACAAATACTTTTATTCCTTGATCTATGTATGGTTTGATAACTTCTTCTGCCTTATCTTCTCTATTTATCTCGATCTTAACTATATCTAAATCAAGTAATTCACCTATTAAATCACTACCTGATATGACATTTTGATATCCGACAAGCCCAATCTTATCTTTGTATCCTTTAAGCTCGACAAAGCCTCTTAAAAGATCAAATGAAGTCACTGCAATTTCAACAACAGGAACATTTACTTCTCTTTTTATCATGCTGTATGTTCCACCTCTAGAAATGATTATCTTCGCACCAGATGAAACAGCTCTTTTAGCTTCAATTACTCCTTGACTCAAATCCCCAAATATGACATCGATATTTTCATAATCGTTTTCATTAACAACTTTTTTTGCTAATTCAAATAACTCTATAAATGGAGTTATGATTACTATATCTTTCATAAAATCACCGCTTTCAAATACTATATGTATTATATCAAAAAATAGGTGAAAAAAATAAGTCACTAAAAGCGGTAGTGTAAATTAATTGTTTATTTAATTGCAAAAATAAATTGGCTCCATTTTGTTCTGCAATCTAATTTAGTTTATGTTTTCTATGAATATGTGTTTCTCCATATTTTCAATGTCTACTTTTATAGACTGGTATCTTAACTTCCCCATATCTCAAATGATTTGAATTTGCCGGAATTTCTAATATAATAATTTGTTGCCGCTAATACTTCTTGGATCTTATCTGGCATGTCCATGTTCTTGCATATAGATGGCTGAACTGCTATTATCTTACCTCTCAGCACTTTATCTTGTTTTTTCATATCCTCCAGGAATTTCTCATATTCTCCCTTAATAAATTTACAATGATCAGATTTTCTTCTATCCCTTATTTTCTGAAGAAAAATTGACTTAGTTTTTAGCCATATTGTTGACTTAATAGCCTGACCCACTACTTCATATATATCTCCTATGCTTGAGTTATAATTTTTTGCACTCATTGCCTTAACATGATAAAAAATAACTTCATACTCCATTTCTTTACTTTGAATTGTAATGAAGTCTGCCATTTCTCCAGAACTATGATCGTATATAATGTAATCAAGTTCTACATTCTCAGAAAGAAGCTCTTTGAGTGTCTCATGAATTGATTTACCTATCTTGCTAGTTTCTGTTGTTCTAATTTCAATACTCACATCCGTTTTAAATTTTTCTTTCCAAGGGATTGTCACGATATTATCATTAGTGAAAACAATAGCTTTTGGATCTCCCTCGCTGATTTCATTCCCTTGAATCATAACATCATCAGTAGTGCGGAATATCAACGGATAATTTGATAGGTACGAAGATAAACCAATTTTCTGTCTCCCCTCAAAAATTAATATTTTTTCTTCTACGGATAGGTAATTACCATCTTTGTCACAAATGAGACTCTGCCCTATCTCGTCAATCGACGCTTGTGTAGTAATTGTATCTTTTTCTATGTTCGTTATCTTAATCTCAAGATCAGTTATGATGCCGAGCTTACTTCCAGTATTATCATACACTAATGAAGGATTAGTATAAGATTCTCCTGAAAAATCTGCAAAATAAATATTTTGGGGATACTCTTCAAGTTTTTTGGGAATAGATAAAAAGTCAAAATTTGTATTAGTTTTTACCACCATTTCAGAATTAAATATTTTAACACCATTTAAATCGCACCAAGACACAAAATCTTTTAAGTTGGCATATGCACTACTCCAGATTTTTGAACCACTACTATATCCAATAGTAACTTGCTGTTCTTCTTGTGTTGCCTTACAAAACACGTGCCCTGCAGAATATAGCCTACCTGTACTTGGATCGATTGCTTGGCTAACATCAGATCCAGCAGATATCCTGTAAGATTCTCCAGATTCATTAAATCTATTTTGCATTCCGGAGTTGAAAATTTCGAATTCTTTTAAGTTTCCTAGCACCCTATGCATTTCATGCTTTGGTATTTTCTCATAACTATCAGAAAATGATTTTACTATTTGGTCATAGATAAATTCACTTTTAACTTGTGAGTATATAAATAAGATTCCTGTCTGTTTTTGATAGTGTACTATAAATAAAATATTTTCTTCATCTTTTACATTATTACCAGTATACCATTTCGGATTTGCATAATCCTTCCCTATAGCAACGATAGTATTATCTTCGCTATTCAAAAATGGACCATAATCGATATTGCAGATTTCTGGAAAATTCCCATGAATATCAAAACCAGTCACCTTGTATAGCTTCGCATGACAATTAGGCCTAATAGTATGCAGAGATAAATCCATGTCTGGATCAATTTGATTATTATTATCAGCCAAAAATTCACCAATATATTCTTTTTCTATTTCTTCACTATTTATTTTATTTTCACTTAAGTCAATTATTATTTCTTGCCAAATAGCATCACTCTTATAAAGTGCTTTATTTTCGATTACTAACTCCTCATCATTCATTGCTATAAATTTTGCTACATCAATATTATCAGCATTTGTACGTGCAAATCTTCCAATAAATTGAAGTGTATTTGCTAAAGATTTATGCGGATCATGTATTGCTGCAATTTTTAGATTTGGGAAATCGAAGCCTTCTCCAAGCATATCAACACATATTATTCCATCTAGCTCTTTACTACGTAGCTGATCTATAATTTTATGTACTGTCTTGGAACTCATAGAACTGTCAATTCTTTGTAAATTTAATATTGTTTCAGAGTTGTATAAGCCTTGTAATTTTTTAGCTCTATCTTTGCTGCTCGCTCTCACCATTAAAAAATGTTCATATCCCTTCTCACGGTCAAGAAGGAAAATTGACTCTGCTTTTTTAGCAATAAGATAGTCTTTGTTTTGGGCATTTGATATAGGTATGTATTGTATTTCCCCAAAAATACCATCTTTATAAGCTTGAGATAGTGGATAATTATAAACAAAATCTCCTCTTATTCTCTTATTATCCATTCGAAATGGAGTTGCAGTAAATAAGACGTGTTTTGCTTCATTTACGTTTTCTAATATTTCGGTCCATGTTTTTGCAGGGACATGGTGTGCCTCATCAATCAATACTAAATCAAATTTATTTCTAATATTCTCCGCTCTGGATAAGCTCAATCCAACTTGAGGTGTTGCAACAATTACATCTGAATTTTCAATTTGATTATCATGATCTTCTTTGTAAAGACTTTTCATCTCAAATACTCTTGGCTTATTTATTCTATCAGAAAAAACATTTACTTTAATCAGTATTTTTAATGTTGAAAATTCTTCAGAGACCTGACTTCGCACTAACTTACTTGGGGTAATAACTAAAACTTTGTTGGATTCTAAAACGTACGGAGTCATCATCAAAACAGTAGTTTTCCCAGAACCGGTAGGCATTACAACGATAGCTGCTTTAGCTTTATTCAGTGTAAAAAATGATGAAATTGAATGAATAGCACCTAACTGTGCATTCCTTAATCCACTATTCATCCCATCAGCCTTAGGATATTCTATTTTCCTGTAATTTTTTGAAAAATAACTATTCATCTTAATTCCCACCCATGTATGCTCCTGTTCTAATTAACTTTTTTATATGGCTTCACAAATTCTCGATACAACAAACTTATCAGCTATTCCACATCTCGCCCATTAATACAATACTCTGACACCTCTATATAGAAATAAAATGGGCAACTCTACATATCTTAAATTCCCGTTTTAATTCAATACTCTTTGTTACAAATAAAGTTTATCACAGCATATGTGAACCAATCACAGCAACTCACATAAAGTTTATTTCATCAGCTCTGAGTTTGTTATATCAGCTCTCACATGGAATCAATCACATCAACTATCACATGAATCATCACTTTCATCGCCAACATAATATCTCACTATACAGCCTTACCGTCTACCCATCCTGATCACATTTATGCTTATATGAGGTTCTACAGTTTTTGATGGTTAATGGGTTGAGAAACAAATAAGTCAATGCATCACCAACAAGTTAAACCCATGTGTACATCATATCATAGTAGTTGGTATAGTCACCAGAAATTATATTATTAATCCATTCAGTATTATTTAAATACCAATCTATAGTTTCTTCCATACCTTGTTCAAATGTATAAGAAGGTTTCCAACCAAGTTCAGTCATGATCTTTGTATTATCAATGGAATACCTCCTATCATGTCCAGGTCTGTCCTTAACATATTTAATGAGATTGCTTGATTTTCCTAATCTACTGATGATTAATTTTACTATCTCAATATTTGCTTTCTCATTATTTCCTCCAATATTGTATATTTCTCCGTTCTTTCCTTTGTACAATACTGTGTCTATAGCACTGCAGTGATCTTTTACATGTAGCCAGTCTCTTATTTGCATGCCATCACCGTAAACTGGCAGTTCTTTATCATTTAGACAATTTATTATCATTAGAGGTATCAACTTCTCAGGAAATTGATATGGTCCATAATTGTTGCTACATCTAGTTATGTTAATTGGCAACCCATATGTTTTATTGTACGCTCTTACAATTAAGTCAGCACTTGCCTTTGATGCTGAATAAGGACTATTTGGCAACAATGGTAAATCTTCGCTAAACCTACCATCTTTACCCAAAGCACCATATACTTCATCTGTTGAAACTTGCAAATATTTTACATTATCAATGTATTCATTGCAATATTTATCATCTGGATTAATCTTCCAATGTTTTTTTGCTGCATCAAGCAACACTTGAGTACCTAAAATATTAGTACTTAAAAATATTTCAGGATCTTCTATGCTTCTATCAACATGAGATTCAGCAGCAAAATGAACAACTTTGTTTATACTAAATTTATCAAAAATACTATCAACTAATTCTCTGTCTCTTACATCTCCTTTAATGAAAGTATAATTTTCATTGTTTTCTATGTCTTTTAAATTTTCTAGATTACCAGCATATGTTAGCAAATCCAAATTGACTATGTAGCTATCTTGATGTTCACATAACATGTGCTTAATAAAATTACTTCCAATAAACCCAGCCCCACCAGTGACTAAAATAGTTTCCAAATTATCTCTCCCTTCTTTAATCACTAATTAGAGAAAGAATGTACTTCCCATATTCTGTTTTTTGATATTGTATTCCAATATTTATTAATTCTTCTTCAGTAATCCAGCCATTTTTATAAGCTATTTCTTCAATACAAGCTACATACAATCCTGTCCTCTTTTGAATAGTTTTTACAAAATCAGAGGCATCTGCAAGTCCATCATATGTTCCTGTGTCTAACCAGGCAAAACCTCTTCCAAGTAATTCTACATAAAGTCTGCCTTCCTCTAAATAATCTCGATTCAGATCTGTTATTTCTAGTTCTCCTCGTGCAGATGGTTTAAGTCTCTTAGCTCTTTTAATTACAGAGTTATCATAAAAATAAAGTCCTGGAATTGCATAATGTGATTTAGGTTTTTCTGGTTTTTCTTCCAGTGAAACAACTTTACCTTTGTCATCAAATTCAACAACCCCAAAATCACTCGGGTTATTTAAGTAATAACCAAATATAGTTGCCCCTTTGTTGTTTTTTGATGTTTTTATGAGTTTATCAACAAACCCTTGTCCATAGAATACATTATCTCCGAGTATTAAACACACATCATCTTCACCAATAAATTCTTCACCCAAAATAAATGCATCTGCTAATCCCTTTGGTTTTTCCTGAATTTTATAGTGAATTTTCATTCCAAGTCTATTCCCATCTCCTAATAAATTTTCAAATAAATGTATGTACTCTGAATTGGATATAAGTAAAACATCTTTAATCTTTGTTAACATTAAGACAGATAATGGATAATATATCATAGGTTTATCATATACTGGAAGTAATTGCTTACTAATTCCTTGTGTTATAGGATAAAGCCTAGAACCATTCCCTCCTGCTAATATAATACCTTTCATCATTTTTCTCCTTAAATTTTGCTAATTCTTATTTTATAATTTATTATGAACTCTAAGTTCATCTAGACTTAATTTGGTAAAAATTATGAATCATATCAATAATATATTTAGTTTTCTCAGTTTCTAATCCGAAATATATTGGCAATCTAACTAACCTTTCACTTTCTCTAGTAGTATAGTTATCCTTTCCATGAAAACGTCCGAATTTTAATCCTGCTTTAGAACTATGGAGAGGTACATAATGAAATGCCGAATGTATACCTTCTTCCTTTAAGTAATTAATTAATGATGTTCGTTCTTCAAGGTTCTTACATTTTATATAAAACATATGGGCATTATGGGTACAATATTCAGGTATTACTGGTAAATCAATTAACTTTTCATCTTCTAATTCTTTTAACCCAATATAATATTGGACCCATGTTTTAAGTCGATTATCATTAATCATTATAGCTTCTTCAAGTTGAGCATACAAATATGCTGCATTTAATTCACTAGGTAAATATGAACTTCCCACATCTACCCATGAATATTTATCGACTTGTCCCCTAAAAAATTTACTTCGATCAGTTCCTTTTTCGCGAATTATCTCAGCCCGTTCAATAAATTTTGAGTTCCTTATTACTAAAGCTCCTCCTTCTCCCATTGAATAATTTTTAGTTTCATGAAAACTGTATGCACCTAAATCACCAATTGCACCAAGAGCTTTCCCCTTATATGTTGACATTACTCCTTGTGCTGCATCTTCTATAACAATTAAATTGTATTTTTTTGCTATATCCATTATTTTGTCCATTTCGCATGAAACGCCTGCATAATGAACTGGAATGATAACTTTTGTCTTTTCAGTTATTGCATCTTCAATCAAATTTTCATCAATATTTAAGGTATCTGGTCTTATATCCACAAATACTATGGTTGCTCCCCTTAGCACGAAAGCATTTACTGTTGAAACAAAAGTATATGATGGTGCAATTACCTCATCCCCCGGATGAATATCAGCTAAGATAGCAGCCATTTCTAATGCATGAGTACATGATGTTGTTAACAGAACTTTTGATACATTGAAATTTTCTTCCATCCAATTATTGCACTTTTTAGTGAATGGTCCATCTCCACATAGTTTTTGATTGTTTTCTATTGCTTCTTTGATATATTCTATTTCTCTTCCAATATAGGGTGGTACATTAAAATCAATCATCTTTAGATTCACCTTCACTCACTTTTTACTCAATCTCTTCCAAATATTTTTTCTCATAAACTAACAAATCCTTTCTTCTATCTTTAATTTGTTTTGCAGGTATACCTGAATAAATCTTCCATGGTTCAGTACTTCTTGTTACCAAAGACATTGCGCCAACAGAGCACCCTTCTTCTAATATCACTCCAGGGCAAATTATACTACCAGCACCAACTATTACATGCTTTTTTTTACTGCTTGTTTTTTTGTTTCAAGTTTATACTTATCAGGAACAGTCGGATTAGTTAAACTCTTTCAGTGTAATCATCAGATTGGGTATTTATTAGTTATTATGAGAAAAAGAAAGAACACACAATTACTAAAATTTTAGCTTATACTGCCTTCTTCCTTAATTGAATCTGTTAATTTATAAATTGCTTTTATTCAAAAAAATCTAATATATTTTTAATAAATACTTTTGTGTTAGTTAATTGAAGAGCTTTTTCTTTGGCAATTTTACTTTGGTTCATATAAAAATCTTTGTCTAAATAATATTTTTTTATTAAATTATACATCTCTGAATATGTTTCACAACAAAATTCATCCCCTACGTTTTTTGCAACATCTCCGTAATTTAATGTAATTACCGGCTTACCTTTATACAGTGCATAAATAGCTGATGTACCTCCACCTTTCCTTCTTGGATTGATAAATAAATCAACGTGTTCCATAATAGCTAATAGATCTTTTTGAAATCCCATGTTTTTAAAATTTCTAAACAAATACTCATATTGTTTTTTCTGCTCATTATTAAATTCGTAATTCGAAATAAAGACTACAAAAGCATTTAACTCATTGCAACATATGTCTAATACTCTTAGAAAATCATCATCTAATTCAAAGTTTAACCTATTACCTACTACGGTTAATATAAATCTATTGTTTGGTATGTTTAATTGCTTTTTATTAAATTTTTCAACTTGATTTTTTAACTCAAATGCTAATTTTGAAGTAATCATATTTTCTTCCTTAAAATCATAAAGCTTAGTATATAATTCTTTATCATGTTCATTATTAACAGCATAGAAATTAGATCTTGAATATTCATACATCCCTAAAGGTACTGTAACTGCAGGTATAATATTCGACGCTATATCTCCAACTATTGACTGACCAATGTTAATAATTAAATATGGTTTGTTTTTTTGTATAGAATTTAATATAATATCTATTTCTTGATCATCTGGCATATTAACATAAGGTTGATAAAATGGAATTATTGTATCTTTCCAATTTATACTATTTATTGAACTGAATTGTTCAACTACATTTCCTCTTGTGATATTAAACATTGGGATCATTCCCTCTAAAGTTAAACATTCTTTTGTGTTAATTAAAATAACTTTTTTATTGAAATGCTTGATTAAATTATAGCATATGTCTAGTGCAACTTTAGTAGGTGAATGGTGTTCACTTAAAAATTGACTTGTAAATACATATATAAATTGATCATCTCTTTGATTTTTTTGTACTCTTTCTAATGCTCTATGTGCTAAATAGTCATCATATATGTTATCATACAATATTTTAAGATATTTATAAATCTTATTATCTTCATTTTTATTTAGGAAATTATATCTTTTTAGTTGATAGTAACAAAAAAATTTATTTTCTTTACTAAGAGTTTTACTGTTAACTAATGTTTCTACAAAAAAATCTATATATTTTGATTCATGATATATGTTGATTAATGCGGAACATAATAATATTATGAATCTATCATTTTCATTAAAATCATATAGGCTCTTTTCTAATTTAAACTTGGCAAGATTCAATTCAAATAAATTTTTAATATTTAGTACTTCATAAATTTCTTCCCACAGTTGTTGAATATGTCCAAAATTATTTGCAAATTCTTTTGTTGAAATACTAGAATAATATTTTATTTTATTTATTATATCGTCAACATAATCTATATTATAATGGAAAACATATTTATTACATTTATCAATATCCGAATTATCTATTTTTATAATATTTGTTTCTATATTGGTTTTAAATGAAAAAATATGGTTTTCTCCATTTATATAGTAAATCTCATTTTCAAAGTTATTGTCAGAATCATTGAATTCATAAGGATCCTTTAAAACACTATAACCCTCAAATAATCCTTCCTCATTTTTTATTACATAGAAATTTTTGCCATTTGTTTTGTTTATCGTTTCGTCTAATATTGAAGAATAAAATTTATTTGTATTTATGTGTTGACCATTATTGTTTAAATATAAAAAACCATTTATCCACTGCTTATATAGAATATATTCAATTAATATAAATTCTTTAACATTACTAGCAATATAGATTTCATAATCATCTAAATTATTGTTAAATAAAATATTTATTATATAAAATATGTTATCGAATAACAAATTATTCTCATTAACATCGTTAAAAATATGTATTTCATAATCTTGAGAATCAAAAACGTCTAAAATGTCATTGTCTTCCTCTATTGTTATCCCCTTATAAAACCATAAAATAGCCTTCTTTTTCATCGTAATCATACCACCTTAAAAAATAATTATCATTATATAAAACAAATCTTTAGATTAAGTACAGGATAGTTAAGTAGTTCCTATTTTTATATAAAAAGAAATTATTGTCCAGATTCTATATTATATTTAAAAATAAATATGTAAATAAATTGTAATAAAAGCTAATATTTTAAAATATCCACTTGGATCGTATCCACTGATCTTCTAAGATTGTTTAAGTTTATCTAGTATATATTTTTATGATTAAAATATCCCAATTTTTAATTTGATTCTAATGTTGTTAGACAAGCTGGCATAGTTAGCTAACATAGCTTCCTAATTCTATAATCTTTCAACCTATAGTTGTTAATGAATTCATCTTTTAATCACCTTAAAAAACAGTAATTAATTTCCTTACAATTTATCTATTCACTTTCTCTGTTTTAAATTGCATAATATTTTTCGCAAAACATTTTCCACCATCTTTTATATTCTTAGCAATTACATTATATCAAACCGAGGATTATTCTCTATATTTTTTATCCAACAATTATTTAACGCTAAATAATGTTTCTCGTGAATGTGACAAAAAAATTTAACAATACTTTAAATATATGATAAAGTTCTTTTCAATATAGTAATAATAATGTTGCATCGATTAATAAAAAATTTATCTTTACGAAGTTACTTCTTTGTAAATTGTATAAAGAAGATTATTAACCCTTTTCTCCAAATACACAAAGTTTTATCAAAGCTAATAATGCTTTCCTCCAAATCTCGTTCTAAATTTTATTTTAGACAAGTTAAAATTTCCATCAATTGATCTTGCTTTTTTTAACTTGAGTAATCCAACTCCACATATTATAACTGGATAACTATCTTGTATAAAAAGAACTTTTCCTACATCTCTATTTTCCACAACAACATCTTCAATAACTTCTGCCTCTTCAATAACAATAATTTCATCCTTAATATTTGTTTTCGCACCACTATATGGATATCCTAAAGCATCAATTGTCCTATTAATGACATCAGCATTTTGCGACCAGTCTATGAAGTAATCTTCTTCATTTCTCCATACACTATATGAAGCTTCATCCTCATTTTGAGTGTTTCTTATTATACTCTCTTCATTAAGTATTTTATCAACAACTTCACAGACGATTTTTTGATATAATGTTGATATCAAATCAATTGCTTCCGAAATTTTAATGGGATATCGAATTTCCATTTTATTTTGTAATATGATTGGTCCCCTATCAAAATCTTCATTTGCAAAAAATGCTGTAACTCCTATTTCTCTTTCCCCGTTAATTAACATATTCACGAGAGGAGAAAAACCTCTATATTTAGGTAAAATAGAATCGTGAAGGACTATTAGTTTTTTGCAATCAGAAATCATCCACCGCCAGCCAATTGCAAATTTATAGCCATCATATTTGGGATAATTGTCATCTTTATTAAAATGTTTTATCCTGGATTCAACGCACAGCAGCGATAATTCATCAAAATAATCATTTTGAACTGCTGGATCTCTTGATAGTACCACGTATTCAATAATATCAGCTGAATATTTTTCTATTAATGTTTTTAATACTTCAAGTCCTCTTTTATTCATTAAGTATAAGACTACTTTATGCATCTGTATTTACCTCCATTGTTTAATTCTATTTATTTTCCTTTAAAAATCCATCATTTTTAATATTTTAAATTCATCCCAATAATTCTTTTCTAAATCAAATTTTTTTATTGTGAGGTAGAGCAAGCACCATGATAGTGTCAATTAATGATTAAATAAATTTCTAAATGATATTAAAATAATAATCCCATTTTGTAATTTTAATTTTACTTAATCTTAATGAATCTATGTTAATAGACCATTTTGTACATATTTATATTGTATTTATTCTTTATTTCTCTCCTATTATTAGTTCTAGGTTATCTATTGCACCATTTTCCCTTATGATTTTCTTCACTGTTTCTCTACTAATATCCACAGGTATTGATAGTACTGCTGCTTTTTTTCTAACTCACTTCAGCAGACTTATCTAAAATATTTCCTTTTAGATTACTTTCTATCCTTTCATATTTCTCTATGCCTAGTAATTCATCAAATATATATACATAATTATTTTTTCTATGTTTTTATAATAAACCTTTTCAAATTCTAATTCCCCAAATCTAGTGATTAAGGTTTTTTTATGTTTTTTGGGCAATTGCATTATATCAAATTGAGGATTATTCTCTATATTTTTTTGTTTTTTGTCCAACAATTATTTTACACTAAGCTACTTAACATAGAGATTCAAATGAACAATTATATTAAATTAGACCTACTTATTTTATATTTCAGTAATTAACATAGATATTTATATGATTTCATAAAATTTTAATCCTTTAATTTATTAGATTTTAAAATATACTACGGTATATAAGTTAGTCTTGATCTCACAACCGCATCTCCATATGGTCTTCCTTTATATTCTCTTTGAAGCTTTCTTCGTTGCTGCCTTGATAATTTATAATTCAAGTTCTCTACAATATCATATCCATAGTTGTTGAGTATTTTATTTACATATTCTATTGATTTCTGATTAATATTACAATATTTTTCAATTGTGTATTTTGAAATTTTCATTGATTCTTTTACCTTTCTTGCAGCTTCAACTATCTCTTCATCTGGAAATAATATATTTTTACCATTATTATAAAATAAATCATGTATTTTTTGATTCCATTTAGGACTTTGTTTAAATAGAACCTTATTAGAAAAATTCGCAAAATTTTCATCTTTGCCCATCTTAACCGCAAATGCACACTGTAATCCTGGCCTTTTGAAAGGTTGTAATCCAATCAATTTAAATGGTTGATTTTCATCATATTCAATCATAATATTATAATAAGCTCTTAAACACCCTATACCATCTTCTTTTATCAAATAATCATTCTTCTCTGAATCATAATAATGAGTTGCAAAAAATGCCGCTACTGCAATATCACTTGTAACATCAAGTAAATTTGTATTTAATTCATAGTGCTGAGCGAGTGCAATGAAGTCAACATCACAATAATCTTGAAGTGCATAATTTACTTGTGGAAATTGTTTGATTATCAGCTCGAATTCTAATATTTTTAATTCATCAATAACAATTAAATCTTGTTTGCGATATCCATCTTTTCCAGCATCTTCTGGCCTTTTAATTCGGAATATGCTTGGGACACAGGGATAAAGATCATCATAGTCATTGTTCTCTCCTCTGAAATATCCGATAAACATATTATGAGGAAAAGCACCTATTGTTCCATCTGGCATTTCCATTATATTAAAATGGAGATTTCTTTTTAAATACCCAAATGATTTATCTTTGAGGTTGATAATTGGATTCCCATCTTCAAGCTTTCGGATAGCTTCGAAGATATCTTCATATATCATTCTATCACTCATATGTGTGTTACCTCCGCATAACTGGATTATTTTTTACGAAAATATCCTAAATCTTGAGTTCTTCTAATGTAAAGTTATTGTTGTTCAGCGTAATTCTCTGTAAGGACAGCATCAACATATGGAATTGCTGAGCTTATGTGCACATTCATCACATCATTTGGCTTAATTTTTTTGGGTTAAATGTACTCTCATGAACTGCGAATATGCCCTCATCCTTAATACAGGAAGTTTTTCAACATTTATTTCTACTTTGGGATTGATACCCCAATTAGTTATATCTTTCAGAAGAGTCCTTGCTTCATTTTTTAAGTAATCTTTTTCATTTAAACGATCACTTATTGTACTGTTAAAGCGTCTACCTTCTTCCCATTCATTAGCTATACTTGGCAGGTTGTAAACTTCATTTTGGATAGCTGTTATAAGTGATGAGTCTTTTTTAATTTATTAATAAACTTCCTTAAATTATAACTTTCATTATCAATAACTGGCGTAAAGGCATTAGCCAATTTGCAGTTAATTTGCAAACTATCTCCATTTATAAAAGCATCATATTCTGCCTTGATAAACTGTTTAGCCGTAAATAGCATCAAACAAGGTATTTCAGAAAATATGTCTAAAAATTTTTCAAATAAATCGTTTTATGGTATTAGTTCAATAACATTGTAAATGTAAGAACAAGGTGCATATTTATTTTCTGATAAAAAAGCTTTATGAAAAAATCCTTTTCTCGTATTTGATTGGAAATTCAATAATTCTCTTATTATATTGGTATCTATGAGTATTAAGTCATATTCATTGCTCCCTATTTTTTTTCATATCACTTCAGCCTCCATAGGTATGCCACTTTTTTATAGTCTTGCCCTTCACACACTATGTTTATGAGATGTAATCATCTATAATTTATATTTCAAAGCAGACTCAAACAATTCATATCCTTCTGGCTTAAAATAAATATGTCTCTTTTACCCACCAATATCTTTAATGCTCCATTACTCGATCCCATTATCAAAATGCCAGTAATCTCAAGTTACCCAAAAATATACCAGGAAATGCTCATTTAAATCTCATACCTAACAAGTTTTTGGTGCCAAACACACATTTTCCTATTCTTCACGATTTTTTTATTCTTCAAAAGCCTGTTCTAGTCGAATTTCTTAGATTACAATTAACTCATTAACTCAAGCGACAAGCACGGAACTTTTAATTTTCTTTGAATATTTCTTTTTTTACAACTGTACCCATTGATATTCCAATATTTAAATAAGTTAATATTCATGTGACATCCACGTGCACTTTTCCCTGATCCTACTAATGAATTTCTTTAAGCCTTCAATATGTAATAATTTAATGTAATTTATAATTAGTTACTTAGTCTTTCCAATCACTACCTCAATGATGTCACAAATAGCCTCATCTCGTACTTCTTTATCTTGAATTTTTTCTAATATTCTTTCACAATACAAATTATTATTATCTAATCTAATAAGCCTCATCGTTTCATGTGCAGTCTTTCTCATTCTATCTTCTAATACAAAAAGCAATGATGATACTGCTTCAATAATAACACTTGATGATAAACTATGCCAATTAAGATCTCCAGAAATAACAGATTTGAATATTATTGCAATGCCAATAACAACTCCAAAACAGCTAATTACAAATGTTATATTAGCCTTTTTAAAAACATTTGAGTAATATTCCATTAATATACTTTTTTCATTTTTTTCTTTATTCATTCTATACCATTTCCTTTCCTCAACTACCAATTTATATTTTCATTGCTACATTCCAATAAAACCCACTATTTCAGCATAAAACCAACCATGCTTATCTAAAATGAGCTAAAACCCGATTTATAAATCTTTTATTCTTAGGAAAATATGATGAGAATCCTCTATATCACCAAGAAACTCTTTAAATTCATACAATAACGCAGTAAGCTCTTCTTTATCAACTCCATCCTTCTCATCTATCATTACTTTAATATTATGAATCGAATATCAACACTTAAAGATGAATTAATCGCATACCCTATTACAATATTTACACTAGATGCGTTAATAGTTCCAGTGGATGCAGAACTTTGTCTTTCTTACAAAACTCCTCTCTCTATATCCTCAACATATGTTAATAAGCATGGTAAAATTCAAACCTTCCAGAAATCTGATATGTATACCGCATAATTTGATACTAACCTACTGCTTCAATTTTTCAAACAATAACTGCAAATTATTTTGTATATGCACTGGGATTTCTATATCATATTAGTTTACAAAGTCTAATATGCTTAGAATCACTTTTTACTAATTGTTCTAAGCATATTTTTATATTTATAATATCGTATATTTTATTGAATTTTAAATATATAAAAGAAATCGATAAAAAACATCCAAGTAATTCACTTGGATGCTTTTTATCAAAATATCAATCGAAATAATCTGCAGCTTTTATCGCTTCTATCATACTTGATTCATTTGCTGTGCCTTTTCCTGCTTTGCCAAATGCTGTTCCGTGGTCAACAGATGTCCTTACAATAGGTAATCCTACTGTTATATTTACCCCTTCGTCGAATGCTAATAGTTTCATAGATATATGCCCTTGGTCGTGATACATGGCAACCACTATATCAAATTCACCTTTATAGGCTTTTAAAAATACTGTGTCTGGAGCGACTGGTCCTGTTACATCTACTCCTTCTTCTCTTGCTTTTAAAATAGCTGGTGAAATTTCTTCTATCTCTTCATTTCCAAATATGCCAGATTCTCCTGCATGAGGATTGAGCCCTGCAACTGCGATACTTGGGTTTTCGATACCCATTCTTTTTAATGTGTCATTTGCCAATACTATAGTGTCATATACTCTATCTTTTTTCACTCTGTTACATGCTTCTCTCAGCGATACATGCGTAGAAACATGAATCACTTTAAGTTTTTCACTCCAAAGCATCATAGCGTACTTTTTAGTATTGGTAAGATGCGCGAATATTTCTGTATGCCCATCGTAATTGTATCCTGCTAAATGGAGTGCTTCTTTGTTAAGAGGAGCCGTGACTACAGCTTTAATTTTCCCATCTAATGCCCATTTGATTGCAGTTTCTACGTATTTATATGCTGCATCACCACACAACTTTGATACTTTCCCAAACTCAAAATCATTTAAATCAATATCGACTACATTTACCACATTGATTTTTTCTTCATCAAAATCAAG
The DNA here is from genome assembly GCF_059568515.1 of Soehngenia saccharolytica DSM 12858. Lineage (NCBI taxonomy): Bacteria > Bacillati > Bacillota > Tissierellia > Tissierellales > Tissierellaceae > Soehngenia > Soehngenia saccharolytica. The sequence goes on from NZ_JCANTN010000001.1 coordinate 132,943, forward strand.
AGTATCTTTAATCAAATTGACCTCTTTATTTATCCCTAATAATTTGATGAAGTGGTTAACAATTTTTTCACTTCCAAATATGATAGATTTTTTTCGATAATCATCATTTTTTAGTGCTTTTAGAGTTATTTCACACCCAATTCCTGCGGGATCTCCCATCGTTATCCCAATAAATTTCATTCTCTCACTTCCTTGATTTTTTCTAATGAATAAACTATAGCCTTTTCATCTCCAAATGCACCAGCTTTTGTAATAACTTTCATCTTATCATACACTCCACCGTCTAATCTCATCAATGGTATGCCGGTAATCACTTCTTCTTCAATGATTGACCCTCTAGCATTTAAAGCTTTAATAAATTCTATAGCCGTATCTCCACCTGTTATAAATAATCCACTGATGTCTAAACCCATTATGCCTGAGATAACTATCTTACTCAATATCTTTTGAGTGAAGTTACTTATCTCTTCTTTTGTCATAGAAAGCTCCTCTCCCTTTTTTAAAGCATTTATATAGTATTCATCTGAATATGATGTTGTCACTATTAGATCTTTATTTAAAGATATCAATTCCCTTATTTTTTCTACATAACTATTTATATCTCCATTTTCTAATAGTTTACTTATCTCTATTTTTACGATATCTATTCCTTTTTTAAGAGCATAGTTTACTTGTGCTTTACTCACATCACTTAAACTTCCTACGACTGCGATGGCACTTTTCTGAGGATATAATTTCTTAAATAGCTCGTTTGCTAAACCTGCTGAGCCTACCCATAAAACTTTTCTTTGGCTTTTAAAAACTTCATCAATTAATAAATGAAAATCGTCATTTTCTTCAATATCAAATATTTGAATGCGTTTTTCACTCAAATTCAAGTTATGTGCTCTAAGTTTATCTAAACTATTTACCTGTATATCTTCTTTATCAAAATCAGTAAATAAATCCTCTAAGTTATCTACTAAAACAGGTTTTTTAGGGTCTTTTGCAAACTCCGTCTGGGTGATTCTCTTTCCATTGACTAAATGTATCCCCCCTATAGTTGTCCTCCCAATGTCTGGAAAACTCGGTGCAAATACTATTATATCTGGAGAACAGATCTCATCTATTGCTTTTATTTCACTAGATATATTGCCCCTTAAAGTAGAATCTACTTTTTTGTAAATTAAATCATAGTCATCTAAATTTACATTTTTTAATTCATAAAAAACTTCATCCTTAGCTTCTCCTGCTGTTAATGGTCTAGATTCAGTATCTAAAACATACGAATACCCATCATTTTTGATGTGTGCACCATTTAATACGACTTTAGTCTTTATACCTCTTTTTTTTAGCTGCACTCCTGTGTCATTAGCACCAGTAAAATCATCTGCAATTATCAGTATTTCGCCCATCATACACCACCTTTAGTTATTAACAAGAGCCTCTTGTTTTTTTATCTTTCTCTTATCAAGATAAGACACTAACAGTGGACATAAAATCGCAGTGACTATGACAGCGGCAGCTATCTGAGCTGTTGATGTAGCCACATATGCTTCAAGACTTGGGTCAGCTAATGCTAATGCCGCAGGCGTACCAACTGCATTTCCAGCTGTAGTACCTATAGCTGCTCCGACTGCTTTTCTTTCTCCAAATAATCCTGATGCAAAATACCCTGCAAGCCCTGTCAGTACTGTAACCATAACACCCAATACCAGTCCTGGCAATCCTGCTTCAATTATAGTTCTAAAGTCCAATGCAGCACCCAATGGAAAAGCAAAAAACGGTATCAATAAAGTTGTGCCCTTCCCTAAAAATTCTCTTAAATCTTCATCTAAATTTCCCAATATAAATCCTATGGCTATTGGAACTAATACAGCTATAAATGCCATAAAAGGTATTTGTGCTAGTCCAGTTATGCCAAAGGCAAGCATTGTAAAGAAAGGTCCGTCATTTAATGACAATATAGATATTGCACCTACATCTGTCGAATCTCCATATTGCCCTGCTAATGCAGCATAAAGCCCTCCGTTTGAATTTGTGATAGCTCCAACTAATGCTAACGGCGTAAGCCCCAATACTCCGGCATTGCCATAAGTCTTACCTACAAACCACCCTATGACAGCGCCTACTATAAATTTGACTGCTGTTAAAACTACACCTTTATACAAAGGTTTTCCTGCTTGCTTTACATTTATCTGAGCACCGTTGCACAATACAAACAAAGCAATCAACGCAGTTGCACTATTTTTAAATAAAGCTGTAGTAAAACCTCCTATTTCTAATGCTTGTGGTGTGAGAGTATTGATAGTAGCGCCTAATAGCAGTGGAACAACCATCAATCCACCAGGTATTTTTTGAATGTTTTTTAAAATTTTCATCCCTTACCCTCCTAAAATGTAGATATCATCTTATATATGCCAAACTCTCTGTGATTAAGTGATTCTGCTTTAGTGAATTTTCCGTTAATTACTTCTAGCATTTGAGAATATATTTCTTCTCCTACATCTGAAATTGTCTTTGTTCCGTCAATGATTGTCCCAGCATTTACATCTATATTATCTTTCATTCTTTCATAAGACTCTGGGTTTCCGCACACTTTTATAACCGGTGCAATAGCTGAGCCTGTAGGAGTTCCTCTGCCTGTGGTAAATATTATAAGAACAGCTCCACCTGCAAGCATTCCCGTGATTGATTCAATATCTTGTCCTGGAGTATCCATTATATACAATCCTTTGCCACTTGGCATATCTCCATATGCTAATACATCTTCAATTGTTCTCGTACCACCTTTATAAATGCAACCTAATGATTTTTCTTCGATAGTAGTTAATCCGCCCTCAATATTTCCTGGTGTGGGTTGCCCACTCCTTAAATCAACTCCCATAGTATTTGCTTTTTTCTCACAATCCAGCACTATCTTCATGATTTTTTGAGCTACTTCTTCATTTCTAGCCCTCTTTGCTAATATATGTTCTGCTCCAATAAATTCAGTTGTTTCAGAAAATATAGATGTCCCATTTAAATCCACTAATTTATCTGACACATACCCTACAGCTGGATTTGATGCAAGACCAGAAGTAGTGTCAGATCCACCGCATTCTATCCCAATGGTAATCTCTGATATATCAATCTCTTCTTTTTTCATCAAACTCAATTTTTCAGCCATCTCTCTCGCTTTTTTTACACCAACTGCTATAGTATTTACAGTCCCCTTGTTTTCTTGTATGACAACATAATCAACCATTTTCCCAGTCTTAGCTATTTCTTCACTTACCTTTTTTGTAGGTACCCCTTCACAGCCCAATCCAACAACCAATGCAGCGCCTACATTTGGATTTTTCCCAAAATTTACAAGTACTTTTGTAGTTAACTCTAAGTCAGGGCCGATTTGACAACACCCGTGTTGATTTGGTATGTACACCGCTCCATTTACTCTCTCTGATATCGCCTTAGCAACTTCACTTGCACAAACTGATGCGGGTATGATAAGCAAATGATTTCTTATACCTACTTTTCCATCTTCTCTTCTATATCCTTCTAATTTCATTTTGCATCAACCTCCAAATCTCCTCTTCCTCTTTCACTGACTACATTGTGTACATGAACGTATTCTCCTTCTTCTATGTCTTGTGTCGCTTGCCCTATTTCTTCGCCATATTTGAAAATCTCCTCACCTTTTTTTATGTCCTTTATAGCGAACTTATGCCCAAATGGAATGTCTTCTTTTAGCGTGATATTCTTTTCAGTTCCAAAGATATCCACTAAAACGTTTTCTCCTTTCGACAAATCTTTTACTGTAGTAGCTACATTGTCATCTTTATGAGCAACCACTGCCAATTTTAACATATAAACACCACCTTTTATTTTTGCAATATATTATTGCAATTATCGTGCCAATCAGTGCATATTGAAATTAAGAGGATCATAAAAATAAAAAAACATATAGGTTGCAGTTTGCAACATACATGTTTTAAAATAACACTATTCTTTTAATTTTCTCCATATCGTAGTCCTATCTACCCCGAGTATTTTTGAAGCTTCCTTAACACTTCCATTTTTAGAAGAAAGTACGTATTTCATGTATTCCTTGTTAAGCTCTTCTAAATTAAGATATTCGTCGACTACAAATTTATCGCTTTTTTCTTCGCTAATTAAGTCTTTGTCTGTACTTTCCACGCATATATGAGTCAGATCTATTTCATCAGTATCTGTCAATATACAAGCTCTCTCTATCATTGCTTCTAGTTCTCTTACATTCCCCTGGTAATCATAATCAAGCAAGTAATTCAAACAATCGTCATTGATGAACCGTATATTTTTATGGTACTTTTTAGAGTACTTCTCCAAAAAGTGCTTAGATAATACAACTATATCTTTTCTTCTTTCTTTTAAATCCGGTATATTAAGAGGCAATATGTTGATTCTATAATACAGATCTTTTCTAAACTTGCCATCATGTACCAATTCCTTTAAATTTCTATTTGTTCCGCATATAATTCTCACATCGACAGGAAGGACTTTATCATCTCCAATTCTCATAACCTCTTTTTCTTGTAAAATCCTCAACAACCTTCCTTGAAGTTCGATCGGCAGCTCGCTAATTTCATCTAAAAAAATCGTGCCTTTATGCGCTAACTCAAACAGCCCTGGCTTTCCTTTCTTCCTTGCTCCGGTAAATGCACCCTCAACATATCCGAACAGCTCGCTTTCTATCAAGTTAGCTGGCAATGCTGCACAATTGATAGCTACAAAAGGCCCTTTATTTCTCACACTGAAGTTATGAATGCTCTGCGAAAATAGCTCTTTGCCTACTCCAGTAGATCCTGTTATTAGAATTGGCGAATCGTATTTAGCATATCTTTTAGCTATATCTATAGCGTTTCTCATGATTTCACTTTGATATACTATATCTGAAAAATTGTATTTAGCCACAAATCCTTTATTTGACAGCATCATCCTTAGATTGTTTTCTAGTTCTTGCAGTTCAGTTACATCATTGAATGTAGCTACGACTCCTTTTACTTTTTTATCAACAATGATTGGCACCCTATTGGTTGCAATTTTTAAACCATTCACATCTTGCAATTTGCCCAACTCAGCTGTCTTATTTTTTAAAACTTGATCTAATCTAGTAGATGGTATGACATCTTTAATTTTCATCCCAATTACATTTTCCTCAAGCTTAAACATTTCTTTAGCCTTGTTATTTACAAGAGTTATTTTTTCATCTTCATCTATAGAGATTATGCCATCGTGTACAAAATCAACAATTGCTCTAAACCTCTCATTTCTCTCTTGTTCAGCCTTGGACAGCATAAGCACTCTTTGTGCATCTTTAATAGCGCTGATAAGCGAATCTATCCCTGTTTTAATCACATAACTTTTGCAATTCATCTTACTGCTGACTCTGCTTCCTATGGTATCTCCGACAAACACTCTTATACCTTGGTCAATGTATGGTTTTATGACTTCTTCAGCTTTTTCTTCTTTATTTATCTCAATCTTTACAATATCTAGATTTAGCAATTCGCTAATTAAATCCGAACCCCATATTACATTGCCATAACCTACAAGCCCGATCTTGCCTTTGTAGTCTTTAAGCTCAATGAAGCCTCTCAATAAATCAAAAGAAGTCACAGCAATCTCAACAACAGGTATATCTACCTCTTTTTTTATCATGCTGTATGTTCCACCTCTAGATATGATTATCTTTGCACCTTCTTTTACAGCTTTTTTCGCCTCAACCACACCTTGACTCAAATCTCCAAAAATAACTTCTACATCTTCATAGTTTTTATCTTCAACTACTTTATTCGCCAGCTCATAAAGCTCCATAAAAGGAGCAATAATCACTATATCTTTCATTAAATCACCACTTTCACATACTATATGTATTATATCAAATGATGGGAGAAAATAATAAAAACCCCTATATTTATTAGGGATTTTTGTGATGAATTGATATGAATATATGTCATCAATTATTACGTTTCAGAACTTTCTTTGCTAGATTAAAAGTATTTGTTTTAATAAGTAAATTTATCATAACTGATTTTAATCTCAAAGAAAAAGAATCTTTACAGTACAAATCGACCAATTCATCGAATTCCATTGTCTTTAATCTATTCATGAATTCATCTCTTGAAGGGTGTTTTTCTGCTGACTTTAGAGCAGCTTTATTATATTCTAGGGCTTTTTTTATATCCACTTCTTCGGATTTCACACTGTCATTTAAAGTTTCAAATATTTTTTTGCCTTTAAGACTGTTCAATGTTATTAGTGAAGTCCCTAAATCATCCTTAAATGAATCAGTTACTTCTTCTATGCCCCAGAAATCAGCTAGAGTCATGTCACTATATCTTTTATATCCTTTAAACTTGCAGTTATAACACGATGGTCTTAGTGCTATGTCTTTTAGAAATGCTCTCATGTACATATCTTTATCTAATGTATGGAGATACTCTGTATTATTTGCAAACTCAAATAATACAGAGTATCTCTTCCATCCATATTTCTTATGTCTGAAAGAGATTCTCTTAGCTGTTGATTTTGCTTCTCTTTCCCTGTATTCTTTATATTTATTCCACATAAATGGCGATGGAACACCATGACAAACTAAATCTACACAAACTAAGTTATCGTAGTCTTTACCAAGATAACTTTTTAGTCCAGCTACTTGACATGGAGTGCCAGTAAACAAGACCAAACGATCATTATCTAAAAAATCTTTAACTTGCTTATATGTAGTACCAATGTTGCTTTGAACATATTTTGAGCCAGTAAACTTATCTAAAATTACATTCATATCATCAGAATAAAAGTGTTTAAGATTAAATTCTTTATCAAAACCTGCTCCAAATACTATTCCTTCATTACTTATAACTTCTTGAGCAATTAAAGAGAATATGCCTCCCGAAGAGCTAATTAACCTTATTTTATCATCTTTTGCTTGGCATGCATAAGCTATTAACATTTCGTTACCCATTGCCTCAGGCAATTTTTTAAGTGAAGGACAAATATTTACGCATTTATTACATTGAATGCAATATTCTATATTAACTCTAGGGTATAAAAACCCTTCTTCATCAAATTTCATTTCAACACAATCTTGAGGACAAATATTCATGCATGCATGACAACCAGTACACAAATTCTTATTTGTTAGTTTATCTTCTATCATATTATCACCCACTAATTCCTAGTAGAATCTAAAGCTTTCTGTAAATAATTTATTGAACGTTGTCTTTCGTGTTCTAAAATATCATTTACAGCAGAATAATCTACGTTTAAAATATCATCAATATCATAATTTCCCTTGAATTCTCTAAATTGCAATCCAAATATACTAAGGATATTATCGATCCTCGTGTACATTGATGGCCCCTCACTAAGTCTCTCGAAAACTAAGAAGGGTTTATTAAATATAATCGAAAATGCAACCCCATGAAATGAATCAGTAAATATGATTTTTGCTTCTCTAATATGTGCAATAAATGAACTTGGGTCTAATATATATGTATCTTTATTTTTTACATCCCCAAAGTTTATAATTTCTAGATTATTTTCTTCTGCTATCTTATTTATATATTTTTTCACATTATTGTCCATTTCTCCAAGAAAATATGTCATAATGAAATCTTTCTCAGGTAGAATTTCACCATTGCAAGATATTTCTATCCAACTTTCTTTATTTAAAGTTAAAGTTGGGTCTAATAAAATTTCCGCTTTTCTACCTGTTAATTCAAATATAATATCAGCTCCAGATTTCTCTCTTACTGAAAGTGCCTTAAATTCACTAAGCCATTCTTTATAAATAGACACATATTGGTCAGGAATAGTTTCAATTCCAAAACTAGGAGCATACGCAACTCTTTTCTCAATAGGAGCAAATTTTAGAAAGTCAACACAAAATCCACTTCTAAAGTTTGGATTCCATATTTGATCACTTCCAGCTAAAAAACATGAAAAATCTTCTTCTCGTACATCACAAAAATCTTTATTGATCATATAATCAGTTTCATTTATGTATTTATTACTCCATACTTTAAAATTTTCAATTCTTTGTTTTTGGATTTCTGAATATTTATTTGTTAATAATGTGTTTTTAGCTTTAATAATTCCAAATTTAAAAATATCTTTTAAAGTTTTATTTTGAATTCTCTTTATAATGTTTTTATTACTTGAAGTTGGAAAATTAATGATTGTAATTGGATCATACCCTAAAGATTTAACAGTCTCTTGAACTGCATAGTTTTGTAACCTGTTTCCATAATTATTGTAATCAATTATTGTGATAATACCTACTTTAGTCATTATACTTCCTTCTTTCATAATTTTTCATCCATCGTTTTAACTTTAAAGTATATAATTCTAACTTTAAACTTCGTAATCCGTTTCCGTAATATTTTTCATTGAAATAGATTTTATACTTATTGAAATATTCAATAATATCTTTACTATTTGCCTTTCTATTTACCGCATCGCAAAGTCTATAAATTATCAGAGCTCTAAGCCTATATTTTATTAAAGCATCTAGTATATCAGTATTTTTATTAATTCGATCTTCTAACAGAAGTCGATTTATCGAATGGAAATCGAGATCTATTTTGTCTAATGAAAAACTTGAAAGCTGTTTCTCATCATGTGAAACTCTATAATACGATAGATAATCATTTACAAAAGATATTTTTGCTTTTGTTGATAATAATAAACAGATGAATTCAAAATCTTCTCCCCATTGCACACCTAGAGGGAATAATAAGCTTTGTTTTTTTAAAAAATCTTTTTTTATTAATAAACATGATATATGTATTCTTGTTCTACCTAGTATAAAATTTTTCAGTAATTCATTTGTTCCAAAATTTGACTTACACTTTTTAACTGAACCATTTATTAAATTATAGCCACAATAGCAAATATCACTTCCTTCGGCAATAATTTGTTTATACATCTTCTCTAAATAATATTTATCATAATAATCATCTGAGTCTAGAAAGCATATGTAGTCTCCAGTAGCATTAGATATCCCAGCATTTCTTGCTGCTGCAACGCCTGAATTCTCTTGAAAAAAATATTTAATTCTATTATCATATGAAATTATTTCTTTTACTATTTCTTCTGTGTGGTCTTTACTGCCATCATTTACTATTATAGCTTCAAATTGATCAAAAGTTTGTTGTTGAACAGAATTAATTGTGTCTTTTATTGTCTTTTCAGCATTGTAAGCTGGTATTATTATGCTAATAATTGCTTTACTATCATTTGACATTTAATCACCCTTCTTTAAATCAAGTATTATTTTTCAATACTAGTGTTTAAATTTTTATTGTTTTCATAGATTGTTTAAAGTAAAATACGCTCATATCTATTTTAATCCTCACTTAATAAAAGTAACATATATATTTTTTAACAGTAACTTTTCGCTTCTTTTTAACAGGATTTATCTCCCAAACTTCCTTCGCCCAACTTAATCTATATGTGAGTCCCGCCATGCTCGTATACAGGATTATACCCTAATGGAGGAATTAAAGGATTGCCACTTTCGATATTTTATATTATTTTAGTTTGTAAATTTTGATTCTATCTTAGCTAGATTTTCAAATAGAATCTTTAAGACTAGTAATTCATAAGTAATTTAATCTCTGAAGAATATAGGATTAAACAGCTAGATTTAAAAACTCCTCTAGATTTTTATTTGTGACATCATTTTACTTCAATCATAATCGATCTCTTTTACAATTACTGTATGAATTATTCTTAATAATTTCCTGCATAGTGCTATTATAGCATGTTTCCCAGTAAGCTGATTTTTTCGCCTTGTGGTATAGTAGATATACCTTTCTTTAAATGCAATATTTGTTCTTATTATACCGAGTATTACTTGATACAATAATCTCCGAAGATCTTTGCACCATTTTTTGATTGTTGATGTTTGTAGTTTCTTTTCCCTAGAGCTATTTTCTATTAAAGAAAGACCTGCAATCTTTATAATTTGCTTTGGATTTTTGTATTGTCTAATATCCTAGTTTTGCAACTATGCCGCTTGCTGTTAGAAGACCAATGCCCTTAATTTGCACTATCTTCTTTATTTCATCTAATTGATTGCAAAGCTTAGTTATGCAATCATATATTTCTTCAATTTTATTTATACGGCCTTCATATTTATCTAAAAGAAATTTCAATTCTAGTTTTGCGAATGAATGTCCTTCTTTTATACCTATACTTCTTTTGCTTCCTATTACGAGCTTTTCTATCTTGCAATCCCCACACCCATTCTCATTTTTAAAGACAACATTTCATATATTTGATTTGGAGATAATTTTACAATTTCAGATGGAAGGCTATGTTGCTTTATTATTGTGATAAAGGATTTTGATTCCCAATTTACATATGCTACTTTATATTCAGGAAAATAAATATCAAGCCAATTATGTATTTGATTTTTAGTACGGGTTAAATCCTTAACTACTGTCCGCCTCAAATTCTTCGCATTCCTAAACTCTTCATATTCTCCTTCTAGTAGATTTAGCTTTTAGTATCTAGCATCCTTGATTAATTGAGCGATGATTTTAGTATCTTTTTTATCTGTTTTTGTTTGATTATTATCAGCAAACTCCTTCGGATTCTTTACATGCATTGAATTTACTGTAACAACAGTATAATCATTATCTTTAAATATCTAGCTATATTTAGCCAGTAATGTCCAGTAGGTTCCATGCCACTAATCACATGACTTTTATTTTCGGATAATTTGATTTCGTTGATCCCATTCTCAAACTCTAGATATCCCGAGATTGAATTAATAAATTTAATCGTTTCCCCCAGTTAAACCTTCTAATATCTTGTGCTCTTGCTCATAAAATTCTTTTGCTATGTCAACTCCAACAATTAAAGTTTCATCTGTTAATAGATTCAATCTTGCATTTTGTTTGTAATTCACAGTGAATCCTCCTTTAAATTGAGAAATTGTTTTCTTTCAATTATAATTATACTTTAATTTATTTGTGTAGTTTTCTATTTTCACCATATCACAGAAAGTTATATAGTTTTATTGATAATTCCCATAATTTTTATAATTTCACCTTACTTAACTTCAAATTAAAACTTATAATATTATTATTCCAACTATTCTTATTCAATAATTTCGTATTTTTTTATAATAATTTAAAATTTCTTTTCACCTACATTATTTTTAACAGCTATTAATTGCCTATATTCAAGAGAGCAGAAAATCTATATTTTATTAATGTCTTTTCGGCAGAAGCAGTTTTATTTGTTATTGTATTGTTAATTATTCGCTGAATCAGCTTAAAATCAATATCGAATTTATTGATGCTAAATGTTGAAAGGCGATTATAATAAAAATCTATTCTATGATTTGTTAAATAGTCTTTTACGAATGTTAGCCTTTTGTGCTAGCCAAAATTTCACAAAAGTACTCAAAAGCATCATTTCGTGATACTCTTTTTTTTTGAAATTTTGCATTAATTTTTTCTTAAATACATTTTTTATCATCCATTCAGTTGTATGAATTGCTGTTCCCACCAAAATGCAGTCAACTAGAATATCTGCTGATTTAAACTTAGTATTTATTTAATTTTTCATATGGGACTAACAGTATTATATCAACAACAGCATGCTTCAGCATATACCTTCTCTATATATTTAAACATTTTTCCCATAAAAGAGATTTGATAGAAATCATCTGAATCTAGAAACAAATATATTTCAATCGTGAAAAATTTAAACTTTGATCTCTATCTGCTGAAACACTTCCATTTGTCTGATAATAATATTCGAATCTATCAACTATGAAAGTATACTTTTGAACAACTTTGCTAATATCATCTTTACTACTATTGCCTATTATTACACCTCAATATATGAGTATGTTTGCTTAAATAAGGAGTCTAAAAAAGTAGAAATACTCTCTTCACCATTAATTACTGGTATAATCACAGAAACTATCTCATCGCTGTTTTCACTTCTCTTCAATGTATGGTTCATATGATATAACAATTTTTAAAAATATCGCTAATAGAAGAACTATACCACCTCGCATAACCTCACCCTTATAATTTGATAATAGTAACGTAATTACTAAAAACTTTGAGATTAACATATGTAGATTATTGTCAAATTTACTTGTAAGATTATTCATTATAGGCTTTCTGAGCAGAAATAGTATTATCGAGCCATATAAAATAGACAAATATATTATCCCCCCCATAAACATATCATTTACGTACCCAATATCTGACGGATTATAGCCTATAATTGTTCCTTGCCCACCATACAATCTAAAACCTTCTCCAAAAATAATTCCCCATCCCTCTGGTACTGATAAAAAATAACCCGCTAAAGCTACATAATTCCCTGTTTTTTCATTATATATAATTAAATTTATAGTGTCTTTAATTCCTCCTACAATCCAATCATATGTAAATGGAGAAATTATGCTTAAAGATAATATCCCTAGGATAATAATTATAATTGTTAGAATGGATATTCGCATCATTTTAAATGATATTTTACCTCTGAAAATAAAGTGTAGTACTACTGCAATTGGTGATAATCCGAAAATCAGCAACCCAAATCTTCCATTTAATAAAATTGTGACAAGAATGAATGGTAAGTAAACAAAGTACTTTCTGTCTTTAAATATTGATAGAAAGAAAGCTGTTGAAGCTAATATTCCGTGATATATAGGTGTAAAAAATGTATAATCTCCGCTTATGCCATATATCCTCATCCTAGATATAAATATATTTTCCTCACGATTCAAATAATACAACGACAAAGCAATATTCTTCAAAGAAGGAAATAAAATCATCAGAATTGTAATAAACCCTTGTAATAAAGATAAGTTTAGTAAGACTCTTATCATGTCATATTTATCAAATCCAATATATTTCATAAAATCAATAGCTATAATAATATGAAATATTTGAACAACTATAAACAAGTTTTGCATTATTCGAATATCATAAGAATCTAACGATGCTCTTATAGCAAAATATAATGCTGATAAAAATATTCCAATTATTAGTAAAAAAATATTCTTATCAACTTTAATAAGACTAGCTTTAGATTTACATGTAGTTATCCACGGTATTAACATAAATATTAAAAGCAAACCTGAAAACACTTCAATTTTAACTCCAATTAACAAATCACTTACACGGGGCATATAAAATATAAAAAATAAATATAAATATATGTATGATTTTATCAACTTCGCATTTCTAGATTTGTTTTTTTTTATCAATCTTCTGTCCTCCCAAATATAAATATTGAGATAAAAAATATATTAATATCTCTAAATATTATTAAAATATGTCCAATTTAAATTTATTGGTTCTCTAACTTTGTTATCTATGCTGAATATAAGAATCTCTTGTTCAATGATTTACTTCCCTAATGACTTTCCTAGTAATAGGTTTATATTATTTCCCAAAAAAGTCTCTACTATCTTGTCTAAAAATCTTAATCATTCCATAAATTTAAATCAACTCTTTATCTCAAGCTGCCTCTCTTAATCATCTCAAATAATTAGCTACAGTAGATTTACATTTAACATCTCTAAAAATCTGAATAAACACAATTCTTCTCAGACAAAGATAAAACAACAATATTAAAAATCTTCAGTTTTTTAGGTAAATCTCTATGAAAGCCTAAAAAATGAATTCTGGCATATATCTCAGCTTCTCGGGATATTTCACATTATTACATACCATTAGAGATCATTCTTTTACAAATATCAAGTCATATATTCAAATTATTTATTTTCAGATTTTATTAATCGCGGTAATCTAATATTATAAAAGTCTATCAACTCTACCACAAATTCTGTTATGAGTCTTATCTTTCATGATAGTTAACTCAATTTTTTTGTTTATAGTGACAATCATAAAATTATTGATGAAACAAAGTTAGTACCTTTTATCTATTATATTTGCTAGTAGTAGTCATTTCTTTGTAAATTAACTGAAGAGGCTATTATATATACATAAAATCTTTTTAATCATATTCTCAATATCATACATTTGAGCTTTTTTTATACACTCACCACTTACATTCACATAATACTCTTGCCTATCCAATAGCTCTTTTATCAATCTATTAAGTTCTTTTTCATCCCCTGTATCAAATAACAAACCAACATCTCTTACAATTTCTCTTAATCCATCAACATTACTTGCAATTACAGGTTTCCCAGATGCCATCCCTTCAGCTGCCGATAAGCCAAAACCCTCCCAATTTGATGATAATACTATTATATCAGATGTTTTCATAATCCGTGCTACGTCTTCTCTGTATCCCAAAAAATGAACTCGTTCAGATATACCTAAATCATTTGTTAACTTTTTACATTCTTCTAAAAGTGGTCCTTCTCCAACTAGAACCAGGTGAATATCTGAATTTAATTTTTTCATAGCTCTTATTAATGTAGGTTGATCTTTTGCTTCACTAAATCTAGCAACCATCGTGATAACCTTTGTTTCTTCGTTAAATTTGCTAACTATTTCTTCTTTTTTATATGGTAAAGCGTTACTAAATTTATCCATATCAATCCCATTATGTATAACTATAAACTTATCTCTACACTTTTCTTTTACCTTGAGCCAGTTCATCAAATTTTCCTGTGTTTTCTCGGATATGCTGATTATTTTATCGTATTTTCTATAAATGTATTTATCAATATGCTTAAAATATGATTTTTCTCTTCTTCTATTATGTGAACTATGCTCAGTTGTCACAAGTTTTATACTTTTATTCCTAAATAATGGTTTTGCTAAAGCAACCCAATATTGTGATGGAAATAAATGAACATGCAATATATCATAATTGCCTTTATTGACAAACTTAGCAATATCTATTGCATTGAGTGGATTATATATTTTTCTCCTTTGTAACACATTTACTTTGATTCCATTTTTTATTAATTCTTTATCAAATACATTTTTTTCATCGGTTAAAAGTAACAGCTCACATTCTATTTCATCATAACTATTTAGTCTGGGTAATAAATCTGCAATTAATCGTTCTGCTCCACCTGATCCCAAGTTGTTGATTATATGAAGTATCCTCATGTTCTTCTACTCTCCTGTTAAATACTTAGTGTATATTTCTTCCATATCTTTAGATACATTTTCAAGTGAATATCTCTTTATTAAATTTAAACTAGCTTCACTAAATTTTCTATACAATGTATCATCTGAATAAATTTTATAAATTGAATTAGCAAACCCTTCAATATCATCAATGTCTACTACATATCCATTAATTCCATTTTTTACTAAATCTCGATTGCCTCTACAATTTGTCACAACAAGAGGTAATCCTGTAACCATAGCCTCCATTACATTTACGGGGAGGCCTTCTCTTTTAGATGAAGATACTGCAACATCTGATATTTGCAATAAACTATTTATATCATTTCTATATCCTAGAAAATAAATTGAATCATTTAATTTCATTTTAGCAACTAAGCTCTTATATTCATTCAACTTTATACCTTTTCCAGCTAACAATAATTTTATATTAGGAATTTTCGATTTTAATCTGCCAACAACTTCTATTAAAAAGTCTTGATGTTTATTCGAGTTTAATTCTCCTGCATAAAATAATATAAAATCATTTTGATTAAATCCATATTTTTCTCTCAATTTAATTTTATTGTCAGTTGTTTGTGGACTAAATTTTGTTAAATCAATACCAACACCATTTACTAGTTTCACTTCTTTTGCTTTAAATTTTGCCTTAGCAATATTGTAATCTTCTTCATTTATCGTGATAAGGCAATCAGTATATTTAGAAAGCCATTTTTCTACTGAGTAGTATATTATCCAGTTTTTTAGTGGTGCACCTTTATAAAAATGAAATCCATGAGCAGTATATATAACTTTTAGTTTGTCTTTCCTATATTCTTTTGCTGCTAATCTAGCTATTACGCCTCCAACAGGTGTGTGGCAATGGATTAGATCATAGTTATTCTGTTTGATTATTTTCTTCAAATCATGATATGCTTTTATATTTTGTTTTTTAAATGGACTTCTCTCGAAAGATATTTCCCATTTATTGTCTGTATATGGTATCTTTTCTTCTCCATTGCTTGCAACATCAACTTGGTTACCCATTTCTTTTAGCATTTTAATATAAGGGATATGAAATGTTTTTATATGTGAATCAACTGTTGCTACAAATAATATTTTAGACATTTTTTTCTCCTTATTTATTTAATTCTTTTTGCAGGAACTCCTACATAAGTCCCAGTTTCAGTTATATCTTTAATTACAACCGAGCCAGCCCCAACGGTTACATTGTCACAAATATTAATACCTTGAATAATTGCAGTTCCTGTGCCAACATTCACCTGTTCTTCAATTGTAACATTACCAGAGATATTTACACTTGGTAATATGGTACTAAAATCTCTGATTATTACATCATGGCCTACGGTTGTATCTATATTAATTATTACATGATTCCCAATTTGTATGTTAACTGTTAATATTGATCCTGCACAAATTATACACCCTTCTCCTAAATCTACATATTTTGAATGCATTACATTTGGGTGTATAAGTGTGGCAAACTTATTGTCAGTCAATTTTAATTTATCATATATTTGTTTCTTAATGTTACAATCACCAATTGCTATAACACAATAATAGTTTTTATCCATTAACCAATCAACATTACCTAATACTTTATATCCATATATATTCGTATTTTCCGTACAAACTATCATCTACAAAGCCTACTATGTTCCATTTTGGTTGTTTATTGTTAATTTCTTCAACAAGCCATGCAACTTCTCTTCCAAAGCCCCCAGCTCCAATGATAATTAGGTCTTTCATTTATTAACCTCCGCATTCCCTTTAAACAATTCCATAGGATTTTCACCATTAGCATTTATTCCTTCTCTAATAATTACTTTCCTAATTGTTTGAATTATTATCATAATATCCAATTTGAGTGTAATATTTGTTGCATATTTTACATCTAAATCAAACTTTTCTTCCCATGTAATTGCATTTCTCCCATTTACTTGTGCTAGTCCTGTTAGCCCTGGCCTTACTTTATTTCTTAGTCTTTGATGTGCATTGTACAATGGAAGATATTCAACTAACAGTGGTCTTGGACCAACTATGCTCATATCCCCTTTTAAAATATTAAACAGTTCCGGAAGTTCATCTATAGATGTAGATCTTAAAAATTTGCCGAATGGTGTTAGTCTCTCACTATCAGGGAGAAGATTCCCATTTTCGTCTTTATCATCTGTCATTGTTCTAAATTTATATATTGTAAATATTTTTTCATTTAATCCAGGCCTTTGTTGCTTAAAGATGACAGGAGAACCCAATTTTAATCTAACTAATATTGCAACTATTACTAATAGTGGACTTAATATTATTAGTGCTATTAGAGATAATATAAAATCAATTGGTCTTTTAAAATATCTTCTATATATGCCATTTGAGATGGTCAGTTGGTCAGTTGGAGAGTTTGAAGAGAAATCATCCCTTTTGGTTTCAGTTTGCATCTTAACTCCACAGCCCCTTTATAATCCCACATACTCTTTCAAGATCTTCATCCGTCATCTTTGTGTCTGATGGTAAACATACCCCGGTAGTAAACAATTTTTCGCTAACATTTCCGCCTATATAATCATATTTTTTAAAGAAAGGTTGCATATGCATTGGTTTCCATATTGGTCTTGATTCGATATTCTCTTTTTCTAATGCTTCCATAATATCTAATGGTGAAACATAAGATTCTTCACTCCGTTCAGAATGACAGTTATTTAATGTTATACAAGATAACCAATAATTAGGCTCATTCCACTCATTTATAGGCATGAATTCTATACCTTCAAGTTCGCCTAATTCTCTTTTATAGTATTCAAAGATATATTTCTTCTTAGCTACTCTTTTATCTAATACTTTTAGCTGACCTCTACCTATACCAGCTACTATATTGCTCATTCTATAATTAAAGCCTATTTCACTATGTTGATAATGTCTTGCCTTGTCCCTAGCTTGAGTAGCCCAAAATCTTACCTTGGCAATTCTTTCTTCATTATCACTTACAAGCATTCCTCCACCTGATGTAGTGATTATCTTATTTCCATTGAAGCTAAAAACCCCATATTTCCCAAATGTGCCAGTATATTTGCCTTTATACATTGTTCCTAAAGCTTCTGCGGAATCTTCAATTAATGTTATATCATGTTTATTGCATAGTTCTACTATCGGATCTAAATCGGCAGACAAACCGTATAAATGAACTAATACTAAGTACTTAGCATCTGGATGTGTTTTTATAGCTTTTTCTAAGACATTTGGATCTATATTCCAAGTTTTTTTATCACTATCTATAAATACTGGTATAGCATTTTCATATATGATAGGATTTGCTGAAGCAGAAAAAGT